>DATNMW010000098.1:0-4179 GCA_035602155.1 Bryobacteraceae bacterium
CCGGTCTTCAACCTGGTGCGCAACAATCTGCCTGGCGTCACCGTTCTAGGCTTCACTGGCGCGCTGAATTCCACTTCGAAGCTGGTGATCGAAACCATGGAGCGGGGCGGTTCATTCGAGGGCGGCCTGGCGCTGGCGCGCAGCCTGGGAGTGACGGAGGCGGATGCGAGCTTCGACGTGCAGGGCTGGGACTCGGCCGCCAAGACCGCCGCCCTGGCCAATGTGCTGATGGACGCGCGCACCACGCCGCAGGCCGTCTCCACCCGCGGCATCATGCGGCTGACGCCCGAACGCATTGCGGACCTGGCGCGCGCGGGCAAGACCGTGCGCTTGATCAGCCGAGCCCGGCGCGGCGCGGGCGGCATCACGCTGCGCGTGCGCGCCGAGGTGCTGGATAAGGCGGACGTGCTGGCGTGCGTGGGCGGCACATCGAACGTGCTGCTGCTGCATACGGATTTGATGGGGACCATCGGGACGGTGTCGATTGCGCCGGGCGTGGAGCAGACGGCGTATGGGGTGTTTGGGGATTTGGTGGATGCGGCGCGGGGATCCTCACCTTGATCTAGCTGCGGGTCCGTAAGGTTCCGGCGCCGCGGGCGCCCCGCGCAGGAGTCCCGCCGTGCTTAGATCTTCGTCGACATCCGGCCAGTGGATGCCATAACCAGCGCCGCCGACTTTCCAATTTCGACGCTGTTCAGGGGTGGCGACGAGGAGCCTTGGGTACCAGACTAAGGGTACAACAATAGTGCGGCCGTCGATGAGGTCGACCGCCATGGTGTCCTCCATGAAGTGGACGTCTTTCACCCGTTCTCCCGGCTTAATTCCGAATCGTGCATTCCATTTCTCCAGCGGGATGGCCTCATTCTCCCCCAACCAAGACTTGACCGATTGATCGTCGCGATCCACGTGGACATGCTGTGGCTCGTTCGGTTCATGACTGTAGAAATACAGGCGTCGGGACCTGACCGCAAAACCGTCGGCACGCAAGAGTGCGCGCGCCACGGGCGCCTCGTGCAAACCACTACGCGCAGCCCGAGGTGTCTGGCAAACGGATCGAAGTCCCTGTCGGTGTGCAGCAGCTCGTACCCGCTCTCGATGCATCGGGTAGCTATCACCGTATCGATGGTCTTGCGGACGGCGACGCCCAGTTTGCGCAACACCCGGAAATTCTTCGCCGCTTGAATAGCGATTTCCTGCCCGAACTTCACGACGCTCACGAAGTCGCCGATGGCCAAGAGGTCGTGGCCCAGCAGGGCGTCGAGCTTCCCGGTCTGCGCCGTGAACGTTCCCTTGAGGTAATCGATCCCCGCGCTGGAATCGACCGGAATCAATGGTCGCTCCGCATCGCCGCGAGGTCGCCTTGCCAGTCCAGCTTGCCGCGCAACCGGCGGATCTCCGCCTGCCTTATCGGGAGCAGCAAGGTTCGCCGCGCACGGTCAACGGCTTCGCGCTTGGTTTTCAGGCGGGTTGCGCGTAAGGTGCCGCGCATCAGCTTATGGTCTATCACGATGTTCGTTCGCATCCATGTGTATCCCAATAGCCAATTACATACATTTTGTCCGTTCTTCAGGCGAGCCGTTTTGCGGATCGCCACCCGGTCGGGCATCCTATAAGAAGTGCCCCTATTGCGCTTCAACCGCGTTTCCAAATCCTATTCCGGCGTGCCGGCCCTGGTGGACGTGTCGTTCGAGGTCGCAAGCGGCGAGTTCGTCGCCCTGGTCGGCCGGAGCGGATGCGGCAAATCGACTTTGCTGAACGTGGCGGGCGCGATGGACTTCCCGACCTCCGGCGAAGTCGTGCTGGACGGCGTGGTCACATCGTCGCTACGCGAAACCGCGCTCACGCGTCTGCGCCGCGAAAAGGTGGGCTTCGTCTTTCAGTCGTTCCAGTTGCTGCCATCGCTCTCCGCCGTCGAGAATGTGGAACTGCCGCTATTGCTTGCGCGCCGCGCGCGGGCCCGCGAAACCGCCTTAGACCGCCTGCGCGAGGTTGAAATGGAAGGCTACGCCGCGCGCCTGCCCTACCAACTTTCCGGCGGACAGATGCAACGCGTCGCCATTGCCCGCGCCCTGGTGCATTCGCCGGCGCTGCTGCTCGCCGACGAACCTACGGGCAACCTGGACAGCGCCACCGGAGACATCATCCTGCAACTGCTGCGCCGCATTGCCGATACGCGCCAGACCACCATCCTGATGGCCACTCACAACACCGAAGCGGTAGGCGTTACAGATACGGTGGTGCACCTCCGCGATGGACGCGTACAGGGAGTCTCGGAGACGGCGAAGGGACCATAGTGGCGTACCTGAAGATCTTCCACCGCCTGATCCTGCGGCCGCTCAAGCGCGAGAGAGTGCGCACAGCGTTGACCATCGCCGCTGTAGCGCTGGGCGTGGCCGTGGTGCTGGCCATCGAACTGGCGGGCGAAGCCGCGGCCGGGTCGTTCCGCTCCTCGGTTGAAACGCTTGCGGGCAGCGGCGATTTTGAAGTGACGGCGACCGGCGGCGTCCCCGCCACAGTTCTCGCAAGGCTGGCGCTTCTGCCGTACGCGTTTAAGCTCAGGCCACGCATCGAGGATTATGCGGTGGTCGCCGCCACTAATCGGGTGGCGCCGTTCATCGGAGTCGATATGCTGGCCGACGCCCCCGCTGCCGGCTCGGAGAAACTCGGCCCGTCCGAGTTTCAGCGCGGAGACTCGATTTGGGTGGGGAAGGACGCGGGCTGGAAACCGGGCGACCGCATCCGTCTGATCGTCAACGACGAGTCGGCGGAGTACATCGTGCGCGGTATCGTAGGCGGCGCGGGGGATGCCATCGTTACGGACCTGGCCCCTGCCGCCCGCCTGCTGCACCGTGGCGTCAACCTCGATCGCATCCTTATAGATGTGCCGGCCGCGCGCCCGCTGGACCAGTGGGAATCGATCCTGCGCGCCGCCCTGCCCGATGGCGTGACGCTGGCGCCGCAGGGCGCACGCACCGGAGAGAACCGCCGCATGCTGGCTGCGTTCCGCTGGAATTTGCGGGTGCTGAGCTACATTGCCCTGGTGGTCGGCGCGTTTCTGATCTACAACACCATCTCGGTTTCCGTGGTGCGCCGCCGCGAGGAGATCGGCATTATGCGCGCGCTGGGCGCTACGCGCGCCGGTGTGCTGGGCGCGTTTCTGCTGGAGGCGGCCTGCCTGGGTTTTGCGGGCGGCCTCGCGGGGGTGGCGCTGGGGCGCCTGATGGCTATCGGATCCGTGCGCTTGGTGGCCGCAACCGTCGAGTCGCTTTATGTTTCGAGTACGCCCGCGCCCATCGCACTGACGTGGGCCGTGGTCCTGGCGGGCATCGCCATCGGTGTGCTGGTATCGGTTGTTTCCGCGCTCGCTCCGGCGTGGGAGGCGTCACAGGTGGTACCGGTCGAAGCTATGGCCCGCGGCCGCCGCGACCACCACGTCCGCATGCATCAGTGGCGGGACTTGGCGTTCGGCGCGGCCTTCGCACTTGCGGCATGGTTCGCAGCGAGTCAGCCAGCCGTGGGCGGCAAACCGTTATTCGGCTACCTGGCCGCGCTACTTATGATCGGTGCATCCACGCTGGCCATCCCCGCGCTGATCGCCGCCCTTTCCGGCGCGACCGCCACCATCGCGGGGCGCATGTTCGGCGTGGAAGCCTTGCTCGCCTCTCGCAGCCTTGCGGGATCGATGCGCCGCACTGCCGTGCTGGTAGGCGCGCTTTCCACCGGCATCGCCATGCTCTCCGCCGTCGGCATCATGGTCGGCAGTTTCCGGCAGACCGTGCTCCTGTGGATGGAAGACCGCCTGCAAGCGGATCTCTACCTGCGCCCGGCGGGACCCGCTGGAGCCGACCGCCATCCGACGCTGGCGCCCGACATCGCCGCGCGCCTGGAGGGCCTCCCCGAAGTAGCCGCGGTGGATCGGTTCCGCGCCTACGAGATCGGCTACAAGGGAATGCCGGCCACCCTCGGAGGCGGCGACGCGCGCATCGCGGGACGCTATGGCCGGCGGCCGTTCTTCTCCGGCGCGCGGCCGGCGGATGTCTTCGCCCAACTTATCGGCCACGATCGGGTCATCGTCAGCGAAGCGTTCGCCAACAAGCACGGCGTAAACCGCGGCGACACGCTGGAGCTGCCGATCGGCGGACGGCGGGTCCGCTTCCGGGTGATCGACATCTATGGCGA
>DATNMW010000099.1:0-30130 GCA_035602155.1 Bryobacteraceae bacterium
TGTACCCACGCATAAAGCTCCTTCTTGCACCCGCCGGCAAAGCGCATCGACTCGCTTGCCTCTAACACGGCCTGCATCTGGGCCAGGCTCAGCCCCTCGGCGTTCTCCACCCGTATCACCATGCACCCGCATTTTCCCGCCCGTTCCGCTCGTTTTCAGGATCATCTTGTATTGGAAACCGATCCGCCTTTCAGGATCATCTTGTATTGGACAATTCTTACGCGTTGGCACCGGACCGAAGTGTCCTACAATGACAGGGAGGTGCCGTGCACTGCTGTTTGCGGAGCCGATATGGCGATCTCGGAGTCGAGCTACCTGAAGGACTTGTGGGAACGGAACACCTGCCCGTATTGCCACACGCACATCCCAGCGGACAAGCGTGTCGGGAGCGGGAGGATTTCCGACGGCGGCTTCTGCAACTTGGGATGCTTCGCCCGATACCACGAGCTGGATCTCATCAAGAAAGCCCGGCTTTTCAACAGGAGAATACCTGAACGATGAGCAGGAACGGCCTTTTATTCCCCGAGCTTTCGGCCCAAGACGTCGAGTATTCGACAGGCTTGCTGCCCTCCCAAAAACTGGGAGATTTGGTCGAGGCTGGGCACATTCGCGCCCGCGCGCCCGTCACCGCAGACCAGATTCAGCCAGCCAGCATCGACCTACGCCTGGGGCCCATCGCATACCGCGTTCGCGCAAGTTTTTTGCCGACCCCGAACTCCACGGTAACCAAGAGGCTACAAGACCTTAAGATCGAGGAAATAGATGTTTCACACCCAGCCATATTGCAGAGGGATTCTGTGTACATTGTTCCTCTCCAAGAGGAGCTGAGTCTACCGGACTCCATTTCCGGAAGCGCCAATCCGAAGAGCACAACTGGACGCCTCGACATCTTCACCAGGCTAATCACCGACTACGGAAGCGGATTTGACAACGTTCCGGCGGGCTATCGGGGCAGGCTTTACGCGGAGATCGTGCCGCTCACTTTCAACGTCCTGATTCGCGAAGGGACGCGCTTGAATCAACTGCGGCTTCGTCGCGGCAACCCGTTGTCCTGGGACAAAACGCTCTTCACGTTGAATGAAAGGGAGCCAATCGTGTACTCGCAGGCCGCGTCGCCGGTACCGCCAGTGATCTCGGAGGGCCTTTGGTTATCGGTGGACCTTTTGGGTACCGATGACTCCGAGGTAGTTGGCTTCCAAGCCAAGAAGGACGCTCCCCCAGTCGATCTTGCCAGGACAGGCTATTACGAGCCGGAAGACTTCTGGGAGCCAGTCTATCGAGGCTCTCGGAACTATATCATCCTGCAGCCTGGTGAGTTTTATATCCTGACATCGAAGGAAAGAGTCAGCATCCCGCCCGATTGGGCCGCCGAGATGGTGCCCTTCGATCCCTCTATGGGCGAGTTTAGAATTCATTATGCTGGCTTCTTCGACCCTGGCTTCGGTTGGGGTGGAGGCGAACTGAAGGGAACCCATGCAGTACTGGAGGTCCGTTCACACGAAGTTCCGTCAGCGCTTGCGGATGGGCAAGCCGTTTGTCGTCTGACCTATGAGCGGCTCCAAGCGGCATCCGCTAAGCCGTATGGGCGGGAAATTGGCTCCTCGTACCAATCGCAGCGCTTGGCGCTCAGCAAACACTTCAAGCCCTACAAGTCCGGCCGCCGAAATGCGCAAACGGAAGTCTGAACTTGAACTGCCGTTTCCCATCCAACAGTTCCCGCGCCGGGACAGGTCCCTCACCACCTTTTCCTTACTCAGGCGCTCCACCCGCCGAATTGGTGGGCTTCAATTCAAATTCCCTGGGAGGCTCCGCGCCCATTAGATAGCGCACGAAATAGTCCCACCTCCGCCGCACCATGTACGGCTCATTGGCAAATCCGTGGCGGCGATTGGGCAGCAGCAAAAGGTCGAAATCCTTGTTGGCCTTTATTAGCTCATTCACCACCAGCAGGGTGTTATACGGCGGGACGTTGGTGTCCATTGTGCCGTGCGCCAGCAGCAGATGACCCTTCAGGTTCTTGGCGAGATTCTGATTGGCCTGGCCGTCGTAATTCGTGCCGTCGCCAGATTTGCGCAGCAGGCCCTGATAGCGCTCTCCCCAGTCGTCTTCGTACTCGCGGTTGTCGTGGTTGCCGGCTTCCGAGATCCCCACCTTGAAGAAGTCCGGATAGCGGAACATGGCATCCGCCGCCGCATAACCGCCGCCGGAGTGTCCCCAGATGCCCGCCCGCTCAATATCGATCCAGGGAAACTTCCGCGCCAGTTGCTGCATGCCACTCACTTGGTCGGGCAGCGTATTGTCGCCCATATTACCGTAATAGGCGTCGTGGAAACCCTTCGAACGTTGCGGATTCCCCATACCGTCGATCATCACCACGACGAATCCCAGTTCGGCCAGCGCTTGCGCGTCGCCGCGCGCCGACGCGAACGACCGGCTGCCCACACTGCCGCCTTGCGGGCCAGGATAGATGTAGTTGACGATGGGATACTTCTTCCCCCGATCGAGATCGGTGGGGTTGAATAGCAGGCCGTACAGATCGGTCACGCCGTCGCGCGCCTTCACCGTGATCGGCTCCGGCGGCTTCCATCCCGCAGCTTCCAGCTTGGAGATGTCCGCCATCTCGACCGTCGCCAGCAGCTTCCCGTCCGCATCGCGCAATACGCTCGTGGGCGGCGCATCCGGCTTCGAGTAGTTATCCACGAAGAAGCGGCCCGAGGGCGAAAAGGTCACCTCGTGGTTGGCATCCTCGGGCGTTAGCAGTGTGAGTCCGCTGCCATCGAAACCCACGCGGTACAAGTGATCGAAATAAGGGTCGCGCCCCTTCTCCCGCCCGTCAGCCAGGAAGTAGAGCGTGCGCGCATTCTCATCCACCCGCAACAACTCGGTCACTACGAAATCGCCGGAGGTGATCTGGTTCTTGAGCTTGCCGGTACCCAGATCATAGAGATAAAGGTGGCCCCAATTGCTGCGCTCCGAGTACCAGATAATTTCATTGGACGCAGGCAGATACCGCCAGTTCGCCATCCCCTGGCCGGATTCATATTGCGTCGCGGCGCGCTCTTCCATCACGTCGCGCACCGCGCCGTCCGCCGCGTTGGCGATGCGCAGCGTTTCCTGCTTGTGGTCGCGCGCGGTGGAAACGAACGCCAGTCGGTTCGAATCCGGACTCCACTCCACGTCCACCCATTCGCTGCTGAAACCGCACGCGATGTGGTCGCACAATGTGGACCGGTGCTGATCCGGCGGCATTTGCAAGGGGATCACGCGCTGCGCATCCACGTCGACGATCACCCGCCGGATCATGGCCACGGTCTCATCGCCCGGCAGCGGGTACTTCCAAGCATGCAGCACGGGATGGCCCACTCTGGTCTCCACCAGATACATCTCGCCGACGTTACGCTGATCCTGCTGAAAAGTGGCGATTTTCTTCGAATCGGGCGACCACGCCACGATCACGCGATCGGTCGTCACCCAGCCGGCGTTATCCAGTGCGTAGGAGTTGTCCTTCATGCCATCGGTGGTAAGCTGCGTCTCCTTGCCTGTTGCAATATCGCGGACCCACAGGTTATATTCGCGAATGAAGGCGGTCTTCGTTTTGTCGGGCGAAGGAGCATCGTTCCGGAAGCGTCCGCCGGCAGCGCCGCCCGGTTCTACTGCGCACTGACTGCCTTGGCGGTCACATCGGAAGCGCCGTCCGCCCGCGCCGAATGAAACCCATTTCCCGTCCGCCGATACTTCGATTGCGGTGAACGGCAGCTTGTTCGCTTCGTACTTCCGGCCGGCTGCCGTCGAGAGCGCCGCGGCGAGCTTCGCGGAATCGAAGGCCTGCTCTTTGGTGAGTTTCGCGGGGTCGAAGAGCACGAAGCGGACGCCGTCCTCGCCGCTGTCGCGATACCACAGGAGTTCGCCATTCGTCCACGCCGGATGCACCGCGTGATACACGAGGGGGTTGGTGTTGTACCCCATGAACTTCTCGGCGCGCGCATAGTCGGCGGCGGTCAGCGCGATTGGCGGCTGTGCCGCGGAGGCGAGCGCGAGTGCCAGAGGAACAATCAGCAGCGGCAGTCGGCGAAGGCAGTTGGGCATTCGCCGATTATAATCCGCGTTGCGACGGCTACTGCCAACGTTTCGATCCCATCAGATCGAAATGGCGATCGTAGGTCCACACAGCCAGACTCAGCCGCTCGCCCACCGCGGCCGCTACGGCGTCGAACATCGTGAGCGGCTGGTCCGTGTAGGCCATAATCAGGCCCGAGGCTTGAATATAATCACCGGGCTCCGGATTGATCATAGCGGAGCCATCCAGGATCTCTTGGAGCCAAAGGTGCGCATAAGACGTGCCGAGCCGTCGAAGAACCAGCGTGTAGCACTCGGCTAGGGTCAAATATGTGATGGCCACGAAGCGACCGGCGGCACTCAGTCGCTCAAGCTGCTCGTGGGCTTGCAGATGATACTGGTCGGAAGGATCGGCTAGCGCGTAGAGCGGGCCGGTATCGGCGAGAACGGGCTTAGGCATCCGCAGCAAAATACTGGTCATGCCGCTGGCTTATATCGGACTTTCCGCTGCCTTTACTCGCCGGTGTAATGCGCAGGGGATGCGCAGGAGCCGCCGCGCCTCTGCGGGCCAGATATTCCCGAAGTGCGGCCTGCACCAGGGCTGTAAAGGTAGGGGCTGCTTCCAGCCGGCTGGTATACGACTGAAGTGCTTCTTCCAAATCCCCGTTGATCGTGATGGTTGCTCGCTTCATATGGTTATTGTATCACCAATTGGTGAAGTTGGTGTGGTGCTTTTCAAGACGCTTTCTTGGGCGCGGGAGCCGTTGCATGCTTCTTCGTCGACGCTGGCGCCTCTTTCAGCAAGAGCTCGATCTGCTCTCTCATGTGCTTGTCCTGATCCGCGGCGAAGAATGGGTCATCGCCCCCATACTGCGCCCGGATGGTCCCCTTGCGGTCGATGAACACGAGCTGCGGCATCAGCAGGCGGAGAATCACCGGATGTTGCAAGTAATTCTGCACGTCATTCTGATTGCTGAACCCCACCGGAAAGGGCGGTTGAAAGCGCTTGATAAAATCGGGGACATTCATCTTGGCCATGTCCTCAATGGCGCTGGCGACCACCTGAAAACCGCGCGCACCGTACTCGTTCTGCATAGTGGAAAGATAGCCCACGGTCTTCTGACAATGCGGACAGGTGGTGAGAATAAAGGCGAGGGCGCACACCTTGCCCTTGTATTGGCTCACCCGGATCTGTTCGCCGCCAATCATGTTGATAGCGAAATCCGGAGAAGGCCGCGGCACGTCCGTGCCATTGGCTATAGTGGCGGCCATAGTGGCGGCCAGGCAAACCCCAGCTAGCGTAGAGAGCACACCGCGATTCGGCATATTTCCACAGTTTAGCGCGCGGGCGCCACGGGTTTTTCAGCGCCTTCCAGGCTGGTTACTACATTGCCCGTCAACTGTACTAAGAAGTGCCCGTCATCGCCCGCGCCAGAGAGCGCCGTCGGGCTTTCGGATTCGATCGCCAGATGCTTCCATTTCTTTTCCAACACCTTGCGGTACAGCCCGAAATACCGCCCAGCCGACGCCGCATCGTCCCACTCGACTGCATACAGCAAGACCACTCTTTCCGGCGAACGGTGCTCCAGCAGCGCGTACACGCCACCCCGCCAATGCGGCGAAACTGCCTTGGACTCGTCGCGCCCGGCATACTGCTCCAGCAGGACGGAATGATCCAATTCCCCGACGGTGCCATCCGCAATGCGCTTGTATCCGCGACCATCCGGAAGCTGCGGCAACGCCGGCCGGGTAGGCTCCAAGTCCGAAAAATAAGTGTCCGGATGCAGGATTTGCTGGGTAGATACAGGCGGCTTGCGAAATACTTCGTCGAAAGCTCTCTGCTTGAGGCGCATATACACAGCATTCTGAAACAGCAAGCCCTGGCTGTAGGGAAATGTGAGGGTCTCCCGTAAATAAAGAGGCTCGCTCTCGAACACCGGAAACTCACTGGCGCCAGATTCGATTGAATTCGCCATGGTATTCAGCAGGTCCGGCGAAGTGGCTAACGATTGACCCGCCTTGCGCGCAAGATACTCGGCCATCAGCCAGGAGGCCTGTCCCTCCATGACAGCCAGCCGGGCCATGGAACCGTCGTCGCTCTTCTGACCCTGCTTGATGAACTTGTCCAGATTCACGTTCTGATCCGCCAGCGCATGCCCGAGCTCATGTACCAGCGCCGGCTCGCGCGTGGCCGAGGGGGTCCAATCGGTGATGAACATGCGCTTGCGGTGGAAATCGTAAAACGCCGCCGCCTGTTCAGTCAGCAAATCGACGGTGTTCTTCGCCAGATCGAAATCCTGCGGCACCAGTCCGAACTTCTTGAGGGTCAGTTCTTCCACACGAATTTCTTCGGGCGAACTGGCTTCCTTCATCCGCTGCTCGAGGAATTCCTTCACCTTATCGCGGGTGATGATTTCGGCGGGCACGCGATGCTTGATCTTGAATCCGGTGATATCGTGCAGGTCCTGCAGGATGCCGCCGATCTCACTGAAAATCTCGCGGGCCTGGCTGACGTCTACGCCGGATTGCGCAGCGACCGCGGCAGCCAGGAGGAGCGCCAGAACCGATGCTTTCACGCGGGCCGCCACGCTAACGCACCTCCCGGAATACGTGCCACTTCATCCTGAAAACGCCAGCGGCGGTCATGGCCAACAAGCCCCCGGCCAGCACGGTCAGCCGGGCGCCGTAGGCGTGCGCCAGCGCGCCAGCCGCCAGGCTACCGAAGGGGCCAAGGCCGACCACCGTCATGGTGTAGAAGGCCATGGTTCGCCCGCGGAATTCGTCCGGAATCAAGGTCTGAATCAACGTATTAGCCGAAGCCAACTGACGCATTACGCTGTATCCGATCAGCGGCATCGCCGCCAGGGAGTAATAGAAAACCTTCGACCACGCAAAGAAACAAAAACTGGCGCCCAGCAGAAGCGCGCTGCGGAAGATCACTCCGGGCAAGGCCGAGACGCGCGCCCGCCACGCCAGTACCAGTGTGCCAGCCACCGCTCCTGCGCCCATCGCGCCCATCAGGATTCCCATGCCGCGCGAGCCTCGGTGAAAGATGGCGTCCGCGAAGAACGGCATCAATACCAGGGCCGGCATGCCCGCAATGGTGATGGCGGCCATCATGCCAAGCAGCGTGCGCACGGCACGGTGGCCATGCACGTATTTGAAGCCCGCGGCCAGGTGCTCCCATGGCGAATCCTGCTTGCGCCGCTGAAACTTGGGCAGACGCATCGCCAGCAGGCAGCCGATCACGGCCAGAAAACTGACTCCGTTGAGCAGGAAGCAGACGCCCTCGCCGAAAGCCGCCACCAGCAATCCCGCGACGGCCGGTCCCACTACGCGCGCGCCGTTGAAAATCGCCGAATTCAGCGAGATGGCGTTCAGCAGATCGTCTTTGCTGGTCATTTGAATAATAAGCGATTGCCGGCCCGGCATGTCGAACGCGTTGATGGTTCCCAGCACCAGCGCCAACGCCAGAATGTGCCACACCTGAACTCTGCCGCTGAGGGTGAGCGCCGCCAGCGCCAGCGCCTGGAACATGGAAAGGATTTGAGTCACCACCACCAGCCGGTGCCGCGAGTAGCGGTCCGCCGCGAGGCCGCCCAGGGCGCCAAATGCAAACACCGGAATCTGGGTGCAGAACCAAGCCGTGCCTAACAGCAATTCCGAATGCGTCAGCCGGTAGACCAGCCAGGCTTGGGCCACTGTCTGCATCCACGTGCCCACCAACGAAACGATTTGCCCAGCCGCGAACAAGCGGAAATTGCGATGGCGCAACGCGCGAAAGGTTTGACGGAGGCCATGCAGGTCACCTGCGGGAGGGACTTCGGCGGAAAGCTCCTGAAGGACCAGCGACGGGGCTGCCCCCTCGCGCCCCGGGGTGGGAACCGGCATGGTAAGTTCCAGAATAGCGCACAAGGCCGAAGCTGAAATCCAGCCGGACTAGGCGTCAGTTCGCCGCGGGTTGGATTCCCGCGATCAGCGCGTCGACTTGCCGCATCACCTGGCCGTTGGGCGCGATGTGGATGCCGCACTCCTTCTCGGTATCCTGCTCCCACCACCAGCGGCCGGCGCGCTCGTCTTCGCAATCGAAAGTCGCGCGGGTGCATGGACCGCAGCCAATACTCGGGAAACCCTTGGCGTAAAGCGGATGGACTGGAACATCGTGTCGCAGGATATAGTCTTCCACATCCTGCCGGCTCCAATCCGCCAGCGGACTGATCTTCACGGTGCCATCCCGGCTCTCGATTTTGGGGATGTCCGCGCGCGATTGCATCTGCGAGCGGCGGAGACCGACCACCCAGGCGCTCAGCGTGGCCAGTTTGCGCTCCAGCGGCCGCACCTTTCGGATGTGGCAGCAGAGCTTGCGCAGCGCCACCTCGCGGTAGAACAGGTTCGGGCCGTGCGTGGCGATCATGGATTCCACCTCAGAGGTCTCGGGAAAGACAATCTCCACGGGAATGCCGTAGCGCTGGCGCACAGCTTCCATCATCTGGTGGGTTTCCTCGGGAAGGCGGCCGGTGTCGATAGTGAAGACGCGTACGTTGGGTTTGATACGGGTGGCCATGTCGATGACCACCATCCCTTCCTTCTGGAAGCTGGTGGAGATGGCCAGCGATTCACCGTACGTGCAGAGGGCCCAGGAGAGCACCTTTTCGGCGGTTGCGACTTCGAGGTTGGGTAAATATACCAATCTCTATCAAGATACACTGGATCGTAGCGCGAGTCAAGTGGCGCTTTGTCCTGTCTTGTTCGATCCGGTTAACCCGAGGATTACGGCTCCAATGCGAAGACCGTCCCCTAAGCCCAAGGCCCCTCCCATGGATGTTGTGCCGTAGCAGTGCCATCGGCGATCGCGACGCCGACCTCGGGATTCGCGGGCCAGACTTGGCGATACCTCCTGTGCCACTAGCCTCACACCGAAAATCAGAAGCCCCGTCGGCCTGTGCGGGTCCATCATCTCACGGCGACGAGGCGCAACCAACAACAATCTTTCTATGGCGCGGCTTCCAGCGGGCCTCTCAACCGGCACCCGGCACCGTTTATAGGGAAACGCGCAAGAATGTGTGTGCTGAATCTTTGCAAACCCACGCGACAGGGAAGGTGGAGTAAGAGGACTACCGGCCGGAGGTGCGGAGCTTGATACCGGAAGAGCCGGGCTTCGTACCCGGCCCTCGACTGGAGCTAAAAACGAGGAAGCCCTCTATGTGCGGTTCCACTTCCGGCTGCCTTTTGCGGCCGGTTCAAATCGTTGGTCATCTGGCTTGAACGCCAGTAAGCCAGCGCGAAGGCCCGAGGTTAGTCGCTATCTCGCCCCCAGCTTCCGGTATACCGCAAAAAGCGCCAAATGAAAATGCCCCGGTTAGCCGGAAGTGCGCTAGACAAATGGCGCATTACCGAATGGCCAGGAACTACCCTTCCACCTTCCCGGCCAAGATAATCGAGATCGGCACATCCCCAACTTTGGTATCGAGAACCCAGTCGTGGTCGTTCTGCTTGCCGAAATTGGGGAATTTGTCGCCGGCTGAACTCCAGATGCTCAAAACGGCGGGATGCGGCGTGCCGGACGCCTTCGCACTCAACGCCACCAGGGCATCGAACCCAGGAGTGGCGTTGGGCTCGCTATCGTCGCCCACACGCACCAGCAATGCAAAATCTCTTTGCGGCGCCACGCCCTGATGGTCGCCATTTACGGGGTGCTGGCTGTAACGCAACGTGTACGTTCCCGCCTTTAAAGATTGTCCGCGCCGGTCCTGCGCCGGCCCGGCGAAGCGAATCACTCCCAGTAGAGCGCCCTGAGGAATCGACAGGGTTATGGTATCGTCGGTGGACTTTGGCCCGCTCACCAACTTCGCGCGAAACCACACCTCGCAGTAGACCGAATCGCCTGGTCCCAAGATCTTAAAGCCCTGCTGCTGCAGCGCCGGGGAGAAGGCCGATGCCAGATCCGCGGGCGGAGCGCCTGCCAGCTCCATCTTGTACTGGCCGAACGCCAGGGAGGTGAACACCACCAGGAGGGGGGAGAGCATTTTCATAGTTAGAACTGGAGCGGGAGACCGGATTCGAACCGGCGACATCGACCTTGGCAAGGTCGCACTCTACCAACTGAGTTACTCCCGCTCGACAGAAACCATTATCGTGAACCGCTGGCGGTCCTGTCAAACCGTCTGTAACCATAACGAAACAATGGCGCTTTTTTCTTGGTGGAAAACGGCCAGGGTATGCTAGACTCAGGAGCGGTCGGTGGCCCACCCCTATCGGCACGCCTCTTTAGGTAAGCCCTTTACTATGAATCCTTGGGATCGAATTAAGAAAGAACTGGAAGCCAAACTGAGTCCCGAGAGCTACCAGAATTGGATTAGCCGTATAGAATACAAGGGGATAGAGGGCGTCACCCTGGCGGTGGGCGTTCCCGATGAAGGCACCAAGCGGTGGATGGAGGCCGAATACGCCACGGAGGTGCTCCTGGCTGCGCGACGGCTCGGGTTGACCGTTGAACGCGTAGAATATACGCTGGCTTCCTCGCGAGAGCCTGCCGACTTCGAAGCTCCGCCGGTCAGCTTGCTGAATCCCAAATTCACGTTCGACAGCTTCGTTGTGGGAGCATGCAACCAGTTCGCGCACGCGGCGGCCCGGTCCGTCGCCACCAACCCGTCCCGCAGCTACAACCCTTTGTTCATCTATGGCGGCGTGGGGATGGGCAAGACGCACTTAATGCATGCCATCGGCCGCTCCCTCATCAACAACCATGCGTCCATGCGCATCATCTACACTTCGAGCGAGCGGTTTATGAACGATATGATCACGTGCATCCGGCTGGACCGTATGCCGCAGTTCCACGACCGCTACCGCTCCGTGGATGTACTGCTGGTGGACGACATCCAGTTGATCGGCAACAAAGACCGCACGCAGGAAGAGTTTTTCCACACATTCAACGAATTGCACGATCATCAGAAGCAGATTGTGATTTCCAGCGATGCGCCGCCCAAAGACATCCCAGGCCTTATCGACCGGCTCCGCTCGCGATTTGAATGGGGCTTGATGGCCGATATTCAGCCGCCCGACCTGGAAACCAAAATGGCTATTCTGGACAAGAAGGCCGAAGTGGAGGGCGTGGCACTCCCCGAAGACGTGCGGACGTTTATGGCCACTAAGACCAAGTCCAACGTGCGCGAACTGGAGGGCGCGCTGGTCAAACTCATTGCTTATTCTTCCCTCACAGGGTCGGCAATTAACCTGCCTATGGCGCAACAGGTATTGCGGCATTTGGTCTACGCCCAGGATCGCAAGGTCACGATAGATTCCATTCAGAAGGGCGTAGCGGAGCGGTATGGCATCCGGCAGAGCCAGCTTAAAGAAAAGAGCAACACCAAGAAGATCGTAGTACCCCGGCAGGTGGCTATGTACCTGGTGAAAGAGCTGACACCGGCCTCGCTACCGGAGATCGGCCGGGCGTTTGGAGGCAAGCATCACACTACCGTGCTGCATTCGGTCAAGAAAATCGATAAACTACGTCACAGCGATCCGGAATTGAACAGGATCATCCACGCCCTAATCGATTCACTACAATGAGGTTATATGGATTTTCCACAGGTGCCTGTGAGGATCGGCTGTGGACTCTGTGCAATAGTGGAGTTAGGGTCTGTTTCTGCAACTTTCCGCGCTGGAAATCCTCAGGTCGGCATTGGCCAAAACTACCATAATTTAGTATAATTTAGGAAGCCTTCAACAATTTTCACAGGACCTATGAATTCTGCTCTTTTACAGTATCCCAGTAGATCAAGGAATTAGGAGTTGAGACCACATGGAATTCACCGTCAGCAAAGCAGACCTCGTTCGAGAACTGAGCCTCTCTCAAGGTGTGGTCGAGAAGAAGACCACCATTCCGATCCTTTCCAACGTGCTTTTGGAGGCTGGCAACGACCGGATTACGCTTACCGCTACCGATCTGGAATTGGGCATTCGGTGCTCTTGTCCGGCTAAGGTCAAGAAAGAGGGATCCGGCACGATTCCGGCACGCAAGCTGTTGGACTATGTGCGGCTGCTGCCGGACGCGGATCTGAATATCAAGTTTCTGGAGAACCACTGGGCCAGCCTGACGTGCGGCCGGTCGCGTACGCGTATTGCCGGGATGTCGCGCGAGAGCTTTCCCGAGTTGCCGCAAATGCCGGAGACTATTGCGGAGATTCCGGTGAAGATGCTGGCGTCCATGATCTCGCGTACCGCGTTTGCCATCTCGCTGGAGGAATCAAGATTCACGTTGAATGGCGCCTTGCTCCTGCTGAAGATGGATTCGACCACCATGGTCGCAACGGACGGTCACCGGCTGGCTTATGTCGAAATCGTATCTCCCGCGGCCAGTACCGGCAAGAGTTTTCGCGCGCTGGTCCCGAAGAAGGCCATGGCCGAGATTGTAAAGCTGGCGGATGAGAGCAGCGCCGACAGCAAGCTCGTTTTCGCCGGCGACGAGAACCATCTGTTCTTCCAGTTCGGCGAGCGGCTACTGATCACGCGCAAGCTGACGGGCAATTTCCCGGACTACGACAAGGTGCTGCCTAAGGAAAACGTGCATACCGCCAAACTGAATCGCGATGAGATTCGCTCGGCGATCCAGCGCGTCTCGCAGTTCGCCGACGAGCGCTCACGCGCTATCCGTGTGCAGTTTACGGCGGGCGAGATCAAGATTTTTTCGTCTGCTGTCGAGACCGGGGAAAGCGAGGAGAGTGTGCCCAGCGAATACGCGGGCCCGGATATGGAGATTGGGTTCAACGCCCAGTATTTGCTCGATTTCCTGGGCGCCACGAATCAGGAACAAGTGGCTTTCGAATTGAAGGATCAGAAGAGCGCCGGCGAGTTGCGCCCGGTGAGCGACGGAACGCAGGATCATTACCGCTATGTGGTAATGCCCATGCGGATATGACCGATAATTTGAGTTAAACCAATGGCATCGACGTTAGACCAAAGCACCCCGGTGGAAGTTTACGATTCCAGTAGCATCAAGGTTCTGGAAGGACTGGAAGCGGTGCGCCTCCGCCCGGCCATGTATATCGGCTCAACTGGCGAGATGGGCTTACACCATCTTGTTTACGAGGTAGTGGACAATTCCGTGGACGAAGCCTTGGCGGGCTATTGTACGCAAGTGGACGTCACTATCCATATCGATAATTCCGTCACGGTGGTGGATAACGGTCGCGGCATCCCGGTGGATATGCACGAGGAAGGGGTCTCGGCCGCGGAAGTGGTAATGACCAAGCTGCATGCCGGCGGGAAGTTCGATTCCAAGAGCTACAAGGTATCGGGCGGATTGCATGGCGTGGGCGTGAGCTGTGTCAATGCGCTCTCCGAGCGGTTGGAACTGGAAATCTGGCGTGAAGGTTATACGTGGCAGATGGAGTTTGCGTGCGGCCACCCCAAAGGTCCGCTGCTGCGCGCGGGCAAAGCGGGCCGCAAGACCGGAACTCGCATCACGTTCAAGGCGGATCCCACCATCATGGTGGAGACGACCTTCAACTACGACACGCTGGCGCAGCGCCTGCGCGAGCTGGCGTTCCTGAACAAGGGCCTGAAGATCACTCTGAACGACGAGCGCGTGGATCCCGTGAAGAACCACGAGTTCCTATATAGCGGCGGCATTGCGGAGTTCATCAAGCATCTGAACCGCGGCAAGTCGGTTTTGCATGAGAAGCCCATTCACTTCGAAGCCGACCGGGAGTTGCCCAACGACGCCGGAGTTCTGTCGATGGAAGTGGCGCTGCAATACAACGACGGCTATTCGGAAAGCCTTTTCAGCTTCGCCAACAACATCAACACGGTGGATGGCGGCACGCATCTGACCGGCTTTCGCACCGCGCTTACGCGTACCATCAACGCCTCCGGGCAGCAGGCCGGCCTGTTCAAAGACGTGAAAGAGAACCTGACCGGCGACGATGTGCGCGAAGGCCTCACCGCCGTGGTCAGCGTAAAGATCCCGCAGCCGCAGTTCGAAGGGCAGACCAAGGGCAAGCTGAACAGCGATATCGCCGGATACATGACCCAGTTCGTGAACGACAAGCTGGGCGAGTATTTCGACAAGAATCCGGCGGTGATGCGCAAGATCGTGGGCAAGGCGATCGACGCGGCCCGTGCGCGCGAGGCGGCCCGCAAGGCGCGCGACCTGACGCGGCGCAAGGGCGCGCTCGATTCCGGCGGACTGCCCGGCAAGCTGGCCGACTGCCAGGAGAAAGATCCCGAGCGCTGCGAGCTGTTCCTGGTGGAGGGCGAATCCGCCGGCGGCACGGCCAAACAGGGCCGCGACCGCCGGTTCCAGGCCATCCTGCCGCTGAAGGGCAAGATCCTGAACGTGGAGAAGGCGCGCTACGACAAGATGCTGGGCCACGAGGAAATCCGGGCCATGATCACGGCGCTGGGCACCGGCATCGGCAAGGACGATTTCGACGCGGCCAAGATCCGCTACGGCAAGATCATCATCATGACGGATGCCGATGTGGACGGCTCGCACATCCGCACGCTGCTGCTGACCTTCTTCTTCCGGCACATGAACGAGCTGATCAATCGCGGCCGCATATTTATTGCACAGCCGCCGCTGTACCGCATCAAGAAGGGCAAGTCCGAGAAATATATCAAGGACGAAAAGGAATACACGCGCGAGATCATGCGGCGCGCCACGGAGAACCTGACCGTGGAAGTTGGCGGGAACGGCACGGGCGCGAAGTCCACGCTCGAAGGCGACGAGCTGCGCGCGTTTCTGGTGAGCCTGAACGAGTTCGAAGAGATGTCCCACAAAGTGGAGCGGCGTCTGCGGGATTCCCGTGTGGTAGCGGTGCTGGGTAACGCCGAGCTGCGCGCGGACTACAAGGCCGATTTCCAGGACAAGGAGAACATGGCGCAGGTGGCGGTGGCGGTGAACGCGGCGCAGGTGCCGGCGGAACTGGTCGCCGACGAAGAGCACTCGGCCTGGACCGTGATGTTCCACGATTCGACCAACGCCGAGCGGCACATCGGCGTGAACCTGGCGGCGGGCCCGGAGTACAAGAAATTCCGGTCGCTGGCGCGGCAGATCGCCAAGTACAACAAGCCGCCGTTCGTGGTGGTGCGCGGCGAGCATCGCGATACGCAGGCCGACGCGGTGACCCTGCTCGCCTTCGTGAAGCTGGAAGGCAAGCGGGACGCGTCGGTGCAGCGCTATAAGGGGCTGGGCGAAATGAACGCCGAACAGCTTGCCGAGACCACCATGAACCCGGAGAAGCGAACGCTGCTGCAGGTGCGGTTGGAAGACGCGGTGGAAAGCGAGGAGATTTTCTCCACGCTGATGGGTGAGGATGTGGAGAGCCGGCGGAAGTTTATTGAGGATAACGCGCTGGATGTTAAGAATTTGGATGTGTAGGACAACTGTATCTGGTGAGGAATAGGGCGTGCGACGTAAAGGACAGCTCACGGCCGCTGGCTTTGTCTCGGTCGCCGCTACGGACCCCACCGTGATGTGCGGTCATCGAGGTGGACATCCGGCACGCGCAATAACGATGGCGTTTCCTTTGGCAGCCAATCGATATCAGGCAACCCGTCCTGATTCGATCCGCAGAGTCACGATTTTCTCCCTGCCCGGAGGCAGGCGTGCGGTCAGCGTTTTGGCCGGCTCGCCAGATCCTTCAAATTGCAACGTCAACTGAATATAAAGTTCATTGCCGCGCCCAGCTTCCACATTGGTGCGGTCGGGCGGCAGGTCGGTCCGACCAACTAGCTCGGCGTAACGACTCTGCAGGCTTGGCATTATGCGGTAAAGCGCGATCCGTGCATCCTCCCCGAGACCCGCCTGGTTTCCGTTCAGAAAGCCCTTGAGCGTACACTCGCTCAGACTGAGTGTTTTGGCCAAGTCGTTGCGCCGCTGCGCCTTCTGCCGGTCGCGTTTTCCAGGCTCCTGGCCATAGTTCGGCCGCAACTCGCTGCGAACCTCCGCCCAGAAAGTGGTAAGCGCCGGCTTCACTATAAAGATTGTACACAATCGTTGCTTTTAAAGCTACGATGGTGTACAAACGATATATGAAGTTTTCGCCTCCTGTTAGACGCCGAGTGGTATTATCGGACCATGAGGCGAACAAAAAGCGAATATCCAAAACGCCCCAGAGGCTGCCATCGCAAATGCCAGGTGAACGCGAATCGCCGTCAAGCCTGCTTTCCCCCGCGACGGCTGCTTGCATGCTGGTAAACTACAAGGCTCGGATGCCTTTAGGTCACCCAGAAGTCTCTTGGGGCTCGGGAGGAGTACGTAGATGATGCCAATGGCCTTGCAAGACCGCGCGCAATACCTTTCTTTGGCGCTGTTTGCGCAGAAGGTCGTCTCTGCATTGACGGAATACGTCGACGAGAACAGGCGCGCCAAGCTCAAACCGTCCCTTTCCGAGGCTCTGGAGTCCCTTAGCCGTTTGGACGCAAAGCGTCCGATTGTGCTGCCGCATGGCAGGCTCGCAGCCCTTACAAGCTACGAGCACCTCAGAACCGTCGAAGAGGTTTGGAGCGCCAAGGAGCGCAGCGACGCCATCAAGATGATTCGCGTCCTGTTGCGTAGCGCGTCCAGAGACAGGGAGGCCAAGCCCACTGCCGAGAAATTGATCGATCTTTTCTCGAAGCTCCAAGATCAAGCTCTCTGGAATTTCGAGCAGCCAAGGCCCGTTTCGCCTAAGGTCATGCAACGGCTATGCCAACTGGCCTAGCCGATGTGCTTCATGACGCGTCTGTCCTCCATCGATTCGTCGATTTCATCGGCGAATACTGCCGTCAGCAGAAGCGTTCCCAAACATACGTCGGCTCGGCCGCTGTTTTCTTTCAGTATGTAGAACAGCTTGCGGCGGGAATACAGGACGAACTTCGTCGCGAGATGGAACGTGCAACAAGAGGCACTCCAAGACTGTCGACCCTCCGCCGCAATATGCGAACCTATAGAGGTTACTTGCGACTGTTGCATGCCTTGATCAAGCCTGCCGCTGATGCGCACAGCCTGACTATCCCGGGCCCCTTGGTTGATTTGGCCTCTCAGCAGCTCCAAAAGGTGGATGGGATGACGGGCTCGCGCCTGCTTATACTACTAACTACGGAGTTCATCTATTTCCAGAGGCCGCACACGGATGTCAAGGGTCAGGCCCGTAAGGTAGAAGAATTCATACCCGGCGCGTCCTTCCCGCCTAAGCTGGGGTTCATCGAGATCCCGTACTCTCAGGGCCCCAGCTTCTTTACCAACCTCGCGATTTATCATGAGATCGGCCATTTTGTCTACGAGGAGCTGTCAAATCGTAATCCTCCCCACGCCGGCTTTAGGTCCCTGGCGTTGGTCAAAGACCGATGTCTAAAAGGTACATTCAACCGGCGTTCCCTAGTACATACAGGTACGCACAACGCCATACGGGCGGGAAGAAACCGACAGGCTCTTGCCCTCGCGGAGAGGATGCTGGAAAACTGGACCCAAGAAATATTTTGCGATCTCTTTGCCTTGCGCCTAATCGAGCCGGCGTTCTCGTTTGCGCTCATCGAGATGATCGGCATGCTGGGAGTCTCCCCAACCCAGCTCCTTCGGTTCGACCCTGACCACCCGGCACCGGCATGCAGATTCGCACAGCATGTCAAGTTACTGCAGGACGACTCGTGGTGGAGCGAGATCCAGGGCCTCCAAGCGGAACAAAGGCAGTTCCTACAGGAATCGGCTAGCATTCCCACCCGCCGCTACCAGTTCTTCGTGGACGAGAACCACAGAGGACCAAGAAGACTGTTAGACGCGTTCGTTACCGACCTGACGCCAGCTATCAGGGAGCTTGTGTGTCAGTTGACCAGCCGAGCCGCACCGTCCGTCGAGCGATTTAGGAGGACCCGGAGCGACATACAGGGATCGTTCCGTGCCGGCGTTGTGCCCCTGACGGACACCTCCGACAGACGCGATCCCGTCTGCATAATCAACGCGGCCTTCTGTTTCTATCTTACGGCCGTTCCCGACGTTATCAAACGCTTCGAGAGAGCCGGAAATGAAAATAACGTGACCGTTCACTGCGAATGGAAGGACCGGGTGGAGATGTGGACCATGAAGGGCATTGAAGATTCGCAAGTAATGCAACGATACAAGGACGTACGACGTAATGGTCCTTTCTAGATACGAAATCCTGTCCCGGATGAAGGGCGACATTGATCGCCCCGGGCGCCTCGTTATCACACCGCTACTCTACAAGGACGAGGATGATGTTTTCGACGCCGACTCTGTAGACCTCAGGTTAGGCTGCCATTTTTTGCTTCCGAAGGCCCTGGATCAGCCCTTCTTTTCTCCAGACAAGACCTCCGTCAGTTCTCTCTACGTCCGCGCTCACATACCGATGGGGCATTTCCTGGTCGTTCCTGCCCATCAAACAATCCTCGGGGCGACGTTGGAGTTCATCAAACTGCCTGAAGATGTGTCAGGGCAAGTGCTTACCAAATCTTCGGTTGCGCGGACGTTTATTGTGGTTGAAACGGCGCCATGGATCCATCCGGAGTACCGCGGTTGCCTGACCCTTGAAATTGCAAATGTGTCCAACACGCCGGTGCTCTTGTACCCAGGGCGTCGAACCTGCCAGTTGATTCTGATGAACGTCGGAGGACAAGACGGTCAACAGCCGCCAGGGGCTGCGGCGGCACATGGTGGGGGAGTGAAGTCTGGTACAACGTACTTTGGTCCGGTCTATCCAGAAGGCCCCAAGTTCAAGGACCCGCAGGACGATCTGCTCGATATCGGGGTCACGCGGGTTTCTACCCTACGGCGCGGCGAGTTGCGCCGCCAGAAGGGACGCTGGATAGATGAAGCCTGCGAACCACAGGACAACAGAAGGGCTCGCCGATTCCGGCTACCCCAGTGAGGCAATGTGGTGCCTTGCGCTAATGCTCGCGGCCAACACGAGGTCTTGGAAAGGCCGGGTGTCAAAGAGCGTCCGCATGGCCAACTCCTGCTTTAGAGTGGCAGCGGTGCGCGTGACATCCCGGTAGATGGCTTGCAATTCGCGAACCGTTGGCCTGTGGCGGCTCCTCGCCAAGGCGTTTGTCAGCTCTCGGAGTACGCCAATAGGGCGGCCATCGTGAATATATGGCTCTGTCCCGTTTAGATCGCTTAGCGATTTCAGCACCCGAAATTGCTTCGCCTCAAAAATGTACCACCGATGTTCCTTATTAAAGTGTTCCGCCTGGGCTACCGCCAGACCGAGCTCGAACGGCATGTTAAACCGGGGTGTACGCGGCTTGTGGGTGTCTACCTCGACACGGGAAAGATCATGAAAAGAGTACCGGCAACGTCCCAACAGAGGAATCAATCGATCAAGCCGCCGTTGACTCCCCGGAATCTGTAAAACGGCCTGCGGAATCAATCCAAACCCGCTTGACCCGGCGATGAACGCCAAGTATAGGGATTCGAATTGCTGGTCAAAGGGAATGTTCAAGAACGCGAAAGTCGGATCTGTCTTTGGAGGGTGGTTGCGTGGTCCTGGCATCCTTATTATCGGGTGCTTGGACGGAGCTTCTTGGCACCGGCACGGCGCAGAGCTTTCTTCCGCGCTTTGGCCCCGTTGCCTGAGCCGTTTACCGTCTCGCCCAAATTCATCAGCGCCCTAACACGCCGAACGCGGGAAGCTGGCAGGCCGAGTTTGTGGGCCACTTCGGATGTTGTCGGAAAACGAGTCGTTATGAGGGCCTTTGCCATCTGTCCTCAATTGTAGTTCATCATCGCGTCAATTGACAAACGCCCGCGACCGCCGCTTCCAGGCCATCCTGCCGCTAAAGGGCAAGATCCTGAACGTGGAGAAGGCGCGCTACGACAAGATGCTGGGCCACGAGGAAATTCGCGCCATGATCACGGCGCTGGGCACTGGCATCGGCAAGGACGACTTCGACGCGGCCAAGATCCGCTATGGCAAGATCATCATCATGACCGATGCGGACGTGGACGGCTCGCACATCCGCACGCTGTTGCTGACTTTCTTTTTCCGGCACATGAACGAGCTAATCAACCGCGGCCGCATTTTCATCGCGCAGCCGCCGCTCTACCGCATCAAGAAGGGGAAGTCCGAAAAGTATATCAAGGACGAAAAGGAATACACGCGCGAAATCATGCGGCGCGCCACGGAAAACCTGACTGTGGAGGTTGCCGCGAATGGCACGGGCGCGAAGGCTACGCTCGAAGGCGGCGAACTGCGCGCGTTTCTGGTGAGCCTGAACGAGTTCGAGGAGATGTCCCACAAAGTGGAGCGGCGCCTGCGGGACTCGCGTGTGGTGGCGGTGCTGGGCAACGCCGAGTTGCGCGCGGACCACAAGGCCGATTTCCAGGATAAGGAGAACATGGCGCAGGTGGCTGCGGCGGTGAATGCCGCGCAGGTGCCGGCGACTGTGGTCGCGGACGAAGAGCACTCGGCCTGGACGGTGATGTTCCACGATTCCACGAATGCCGAGCGGCACATCGGCGTGAACCTGGCGGCGGGGCCGGAGTACAAGAAATTCCGGTCGCTAGCGCGGCAGATCGCCAAGTACAACAATCCGCCGTTTGTGGTGGTGCGCGGCGAGCATCGCGACACGCAAGCCGACGCGGTGACGCTGCTGGCCTTCGTGAAACTGGAAGGCCAGCGGGACGCCTCTGTGCAGCGCTATAAGGGGCTGGGCGAAATGAACGCCGAGCAGCTCGCCGAGACGACCATGAACCCGGAGAAGCGGACGCTGCTGCAGGTGCGGCTGGAAGACGCAGTGGAGAGCGAGGAGATTTTCTCCACGCTGATGGGCGAGGATGTGGAGAGCCGGCGCAAGTTCATTGAGGATAATGCGCTGGATGTGAAGAATCTAGATGTGTAGCGCTATGGCTTTGTAGTCACTTCACCGCCAACACCTCAGCCAGCTTTGCCGCCAGCGTCACCTCCTGCGGCAAGCGGCCCTCCTTATCGCGGCGCGTAGGATCGCCGCCAGCACCCAAAACCGCGCGCAGCATACGCATATTCCCGCGGGACGCCGCCTGATGCACTGCCGTCCACCCGCGCTCATCGGGGACGTTGGGGCTGGCCTTATGGTCCAGCAGCCAGCTCATCTGCGGGATCTGCCCCCAGCGGATCAAATCGTTCAGCAGCGGCTTCCCGTTGGCGGTTGCGCGGTCAATAGCCGCGCCGTGCTCCAGCGCCGACGCTGCCAATTCATAGGCGCCGGCCCAGGCCGCACGGCTGAGTGCGTCGGTGGGGTCGGCGCCGCTATCCAGCAGCAGATCGAACATGGGTTTGTTCTTCCTACCGGCCGCGAAGTAGGCGGGATTCACATGCTGCGCCCACGATTTGGTAAGCGCGCCCACTTCCGCGCCTGCGTCGATCAGCAGCCGGGCGATCCCCAGCGTATCCGCCTTGGGCATGCGCGAACCGGCGGCGCATTGCAGTGCGGTCAGACCGTCGTGGTCCCGATCGCGCGCGAAATCCGGTCGTGCACGTAGCGTCTTCTCCACCAGCTTGCGGTCCCCCAGCGCGGCTCCAGCAAAACCATCCATCTTTGCGCCGCCCTTGCGCAGCGCCTTTACATACTCCGGCGAACCCACAAACGCCGCCACGATAATTGCGCGCGCGGAAGGCCACGCGCCGAGTTGTTCGGGATCGGCGCCATGAGCGAGCAACCACTCCAGGCACGCGAGGCGGGCGGGTGCGGGCTTCCCAGCCGCCGCATGCGGCTCCTCCTGCAACAGGGCATGCAGCGCCCGATAGTTACGCCAGGAGGCGTTCAGGTCCGCGCCGGCTTTCTTCAACAATGCAAGCGCGGGCTGCATCGCCCGGCCCCCCGCAGCCACTACCAGTCGCGGCTGGCGCGCCAACTCGGGGTCCGCTGCGATCGCGGCGCGCAACGCCTCCAGGTTCCCCTCGCGCAAAGCTACTATCGCGTCCTTGAGGCTGTGCGAGGTGTTCACAATGCCCAACATTACCGGAATTTGCCGCTATTTGTCGAGACTGAGCGCGTGCAGCAGTTGCTGGAAGCGCGGGTCGCCGCGCAAAGGGTCCCACCGCGGATCAACCCGAAGCAGGGCCAGCGGCGCTTCGTGCTGTTCATAGCTCATCTCCAGCAGCGCGAGCGCCTCGCTTTTGTTGCCTAGACCGGTCTGGATAAGAGCCAGGTATTGGGGAGACACGTGCCGCGTCTTGGCCATCCGGGTGAGCGCCTCCATCAATTGGCGGGCGCGGTCCCGCTTGCCGGATACCGCATAGACATGTCCCAAGTCGCCAATCACGGAGGCGCAGTTGCCGGTCTTGGGGAGGCTTTCTAGAATGGCTTCCGCCTCCGCATACTGGCCCAGTCCCTCATAACCGCGGGCCAGCAGCACTGGCGCTCGCGCCAGGTGTGGGTCGAGATCCAGAAGCCTGCGTTCCTGATCTGTAGTGTCCTGGTAACGGCGGCTGCAATAATACACCGTCCCGATGTGGACGCCAATGTACAGCGAAAGGGGATCCAGCAACTGCGCCTGCCGGATCTCAGCCTCGGCTTCCGCGAACCGCCCCACGGCGAGCAAATTAAGGCCCCACCAGTGGTGCGCGTTGGCGCTATTGGGATTCGCCTCAAGCGCTGCCCGGTAGCTCCGCTCGACGGTCGCGAAGTCGAAATGTTCCTCGGTCGCCGCCTTGGTCAATAGCGCCTCCGGCAGGTTAGGATCGATGGCCAGGGCGTGCTCCACGGCCTGCCTGCCTAAGGCGCTCATTTGAGACATGTTCTGATCTTCATTCGCGGCTAGTACCACGTAGTCTTCCGCGATGCCGGCGTAAGCCAGGGCGAACTTCGGGTCCTTCCTTAGTGCCGCATTGTAAAGCTGGACGCTCTTCCAGAGATTCTCCGGTCCCCGGCTGTTGAACAGATAGCGGGCCTGTAGGTAGAGGTCGAGCGCACTGGAATCGTTGCTCCAGCCCATCGCGGCGCGTTCGCGGGCCGAGCCCGTGTTTCCCAACCCCAGTGGTCCAGCAAGGGCGGCGGAGATCTCATCCGCCAAGGCAGGCGCCTCTGTGGCGGGCCGGTCAAATACGCTCGACCAGATCTGGCCCCCGTTGTGCGTGTCATAGAGCCGCGTAGCGACGCCGATTCTGTCTCCGGCGAAGCGTACGCTGCCCTCCAGCACCAAGTCGACATGCAACTGCCGGCCGATCAGGCGAACATCGTCGCCGCTGTCCTTGAACCGCTGGGCCGACCCGCGCGCCGCCACTTGTAGCTTTCCAGTCCGGCCCAGTTGATTGGCGATCTGCTCGGTAAGCCCATCGCTAAAGTAGACCTTTTCCGCCAGGCCTTTGGCGTTTGCGAACGGCAGAACGGCGATGGAGTTGCGCGGACCGGTGACGTGTTTGCCGAACGGACCTAAGGCCATGGTTGTAACGGCTGCCACCGTTACTGCCACAGCCAGCCGCAAAGGCGTGCGCCGCGGAGTGTTCGGCTGTTGCTCAGCGGATGGAGCCGAATGCGCGGCCTCGAAGACCGGAACGTAGCTCTCCAACGGCAAGCGTATGCGGATTGGATCGTCGCAGCCTTCCGCTTCGTAATAAGCGCGCAGTTTGGCGCGCAGCCGGTTTGCCTCCACGCGGACGATGGAGTCTACTCTGGAGTCGTAATGGGAATGGCGGCCATAGATCTCAAACGCGATGAGGTTTTCGTCGATCTGCGCCGTTTCGCAACCGGCGGCCTTCAGCACGACGAAGCGCAAGAATTCGCTCAGCCGGCGGGCATTCGAGAGGTGTGGGCTGGCCAGTACCTTCTTCAGCATGGCTAGCGCAATCGACGGAGGCACACCTTCGTCCACTGGCGCCCCATCGCGATCCGTCATGACTACAGAATACTGAATTGGAATGACAGTTCAGATATATACCGAAGTTAGTGGCGCTCTCGCGATACCGCTCATAGCAGGGGCTGCAAATACCGCATCACGGTGCCCGCCACCTGCCGATTGCCGTCCGCCGTCGGATGCAGGCCGTCGCGTTGCATGCGGCTGGTCCCCGCTACCCCCTCGAGCAGGAACGGGATCGTCGCGACCTTGTCCTTCGCCGCGAGATCGCTGTAGACGCGCTGAAATGTGGCAATGTAATCCGGGCCGTAGTTGGGCGGCAGCGTCATACCGGCCAGCAGCACCTCCGCGCCGGAATCCTTCAGCCGTAAAATAATTTGGTCAAGGTTCGACCGCGTGGTGGAGACCGGCAGGCCGCGCAGCCCATCGTTGCCCCCGAATTCGACGATGACCACCAGCGGTTTGAGCGCCGTTACTGCCTGCAGGCGCTCGAGCGCATCGGTGGTGGTCTCGCCGCTAATCCCCGCATTTACCACGCGGTACCGCAGGCCGCGGCGATTCAGTTCCTGCTGCAGGAAATCCGGATAGCTCTTGCCGGTATCGGCGCCGAATCCTGCCGTGAGGCTATCGCCGACGGCCACGATCACGGGCCGGTCATCGGGCGCGGAACTTGCTTGGCCGGGCGGAGCGGCCGGGGTGGCCTCCCGCGCGGCGCCCGGCGCAGCTTCCGGCGCGGGGCTGGGAGCGCTGCCGCATGCGCCTAGTACCAGTAAGGGCGCCACCAAACTGACGATACGCATCTGAATGCCATAATAAAACGTAGACCGCCTCCCATTATTCAGCCATTATTCAACCATGATTCAGGCACACGGGCTAACCAAGACAATCGACACCGGCATCCATCGCGTGGACATCCTGAAGGGCGTCGATCTGGAAATCCCGCGCGGGCAGTTCGCGGCAATCATGGGCCCCTCGGGGAGCGGCAAAAGCACCTTGCTCGGGCTGCTGGCCGGCTTGGACACACCTACCGCCGGCACTATTTCACTCGACGGCCAGGAAATCACTGGGCTGAAGGAGGATGAACTGGCGCTGGTCCGCGGCCGCAAAATCGGCTTCGTGTTTCAGTCGTATCATCTGATCTCCACTTTGACCGCCGAGGAAAACGTGTTGCTGCCCTTGGAACTGATCGGCAACGGAGGCAGCGACGGGCGGGCGCGCGAACTCCTGGATCGCGTGGGCCTGGCGGACCGGCGCGATCATTACCCCGTCCAACTCTCCGGTGGCGAGCAGCAACGCGTAGCTCTTGCCCGCGCCTTCATGGTGCGTCCGCCGATCCTGCTGGCCGATGAGCCGACGGGCAACCTGGATTCCGAAAACGGCCGCCTGGTGCTCGACTTGCTCTTGTCGCTGAACCGCCAGGAAGGCACCACGCTGGTGCTGGTGACGCACGACCAGGAGTTGGCAGACGTCGCCGACCGCCGAATCCTGCTGCGCGATGGGCGCATTGTATGACTCGTCCGCCAGCCACCTTCAAGATCGCCTGGCGCGACTTGCGCTCCTCTCCCGCCAAATTTCTCTTCGTGATCCTGGCAGTAGCCGTGGGCGTAGGCGCGCTGACAGGCGTGCGCTCGTTCAGCCGCGCCTTTCACACCCTGCTAGTGCAACAGGCGCGCAGCCTGATGGCCGCCGACCTTTCCTTGCGCGTATTCGGCCAATCAACCCCGCAGCAAAACGCGGCCATCGCGGGCCTGGAGCAACACGGCGTGCGGGACACGTCCGTCACCGAAACCCTCACCATGGCCAATACGGCCGCAGTGCCCGAGCCCATGCTGGTCTCCGTGAAGGCTATTGACCCGGCGGTCTATCCTTTTTATGGCGAGGTCAGACTCGACCCGCCGGCGGCGCTGCACGCCGTCCTCGACAGCCGGTCGGCGGCGGTGTCCGACGATCTGCTATTCCGGCTGAAGACGCGCGTTGGCGGCAATCTGCGGCTCGGGGGCCAGGACTTTCGTATCGCCGCGCTGCTGGTTTCCGAGCCGGACCGCCTGACGGGCAGCATCAACATCGGCCCGCGTGTGATGATCAGCCGCCAAGGCCTGGAACGTACCGGCCTGATCAGCCTCGGCAGCCGCGCCGCCGAGCGCTACCTGTTTCTTCTGCGGCCGGGCGGTCCGGATGTGCAACAGGTGCGGAATACTTTGAAACGGGCCTTTCCCGAAGGTCTCATCGCCGATTACCGCGAGACGCACCCTATCGTCACGCGGGGACTTGAACGGTCCACTACCTTCCTCAGTCTGATCAGCCTGATCGCCCTGATTGTAGGCGCGCTGGGCGTGGCTACAGCCATGCATGCGCACCTGCAGCAGAAGATGGACACCATCGCCATTTTGAAATGCCTGGGCGCGCGCTCGGCACAGGTGCTGCGCATCTATCTGGCGCAAACCCTGGCGCTGGGCCTCGCGGGCGGCGTGCTGGGGGTGGCATTCGGCGTCGTCGTGCAGCGCGCCTTTCCGGCTCTGATCGGCCGCTTCTTTCCCGTGCCGACGCACATGGGGCTGGATCTGGTCCCCGCCGCGCAAGGCATGGCGATCGGCGTCCTCACCACCCTGTTGTTTACTTTGCCAACGCTGCTGGGCATTCGCGAAATACGGCCGGCGGTCATTTTCCGGCGCGAGATGTCCGAAGCGCGGCCGGACTGGCTCCGGCGTTGGAGCCGTTCGCGCCAAGCGCTGGGCGCGGCGGCCGTCCTCCTGTTTGGTATCGGGCTGATCGCGGCGTGGCTCGCCGGAACCACGCTGCACGATTCCCTGCGCATCGGCGCATACTTCGCCGGCGGACTGCTGGTGAGTCTGCTGGCGATCGCGGCGGTTGCCTGGCTCCTGCTGCGCGGATTGCGGCTGCTGGTGCGCGCCTGGGGTCGCGCGTTGCCCGTGGCCTTGCGGCAAGGCGTCGCGAATCTGTACCGCCCCGGCAATCATGCGCAAACCGTCCTGGTGACGCTGGGTACCGGCGTGATGTTCACGCTCACGGTTTACCTGGTGCAGCACGCCGTACTGGCCGACATGATGCAGAACGCGCCGCCGGGTATGGCCAACGTCTTTATGCTGGATATCCCCGGCGCGCAGCGGCAGGCGCTCTTGGACCTATTGAAGAGCCGGAAGGGCATCGAAAGCGCGCCGGAGATTTTGTCCTCGGTGGCGGTGCGCCTGACGTCGGTCAACGGCGTGCCCGTAGAAAAGATGGGTTTGCAGGAATGGGGACGCCGTTTCCTGCGCACGCGTTCAGTGACCACGGCTCTTGCCCGCCCGCGCGAGACCGAGATTCTTAGCGGCGCATGGTGGCAGGGGCATCCGGAGATGCCGCAAGTGTGCGCCTCCGAAGAGGCCGCGCGCATCCTGCATCTGAAAGCCGGCATGGATCTGGAGTGGACCGCAGGGGGGCGCATGCTGCACTCGAACCTCGCCTGCATCCAGCGCACCGATTCCGTGCGCATGACCGCGCGCTTCGAATTCATCTTCAGCCCCGGCAGCCTCGATGGTTTTCCAGCGATTCTCTATGGCAGCGTGCGCGTGAAGCCGCGCGACGTGGCGGCCATGCAGCGCGCCATCTATGAAAAGATGCCAACGATCACCGTAATCAACATGGCGGACGTACTTGAAATCGTGCAACAGGTGGTGGACCAGATCGCGCTGGTGGTGCGTTTCGTCTCGGCATTCACCATCGTGGCTGGAGCGATCATCCTGGCGTCCAGTGTGGCGGGCACGCGCTTCGGGCGGGTGCGCGAAGTAGTCATTCTGAAGACGCTGGGCGCCACGCGGCGGCGTGTTGCCGGGATTTTCTCGATGGAATTTCTGGTGCTCGGCGGGGCGGCGGGGCTGCTCGGAAGCGCGCTGGCCACAGGCTTCACCGCACTGGTAGTAAAGCGTTTGCTGAAGGCGGACTTTCACCTCGATCCGGTAGCGGATCTGTTCGCAATCGCCTTGACCGCGTTGGTGGCGGTCGCGGCGGGATGGCTAGCCAGCTATCGCATTCTGGGACAGAAGCCGCTGGAGGTGCTGCGGGATGAGTGACGCAGGGCCCGCCGGCCTGCCGGAGTATGTGCTGTCGCTCCCCGAGCGTGCGCTCCGTTCGATGAGCGCGCTGAGCGCCGGCCTGCTGCGCGAGCTGAGCGAAGTAGTGTTGCCGCGCGCCGTGCGCCGCACCCGGCTCTACACCGAGTTGGTCGAAAACACGCTACGCTTCCTGATCGAAAATGTCGGCCAGGTGGGAGACGCTTATCCGCCGCAGGGCCATCTGGCGGATAACTTCGCGATGCGCCGGTTTGCCGGCAACGGCATCGAGCTGATCGGCCTGCTCACCTTCAGCGCATCGCCGGTATGGGTGCTGGCCGCGCTGGCCGATCTTTCCGGCACCGGCCGGCAACTGATCCGCGAGATAGCCCAAAGCCTGAAGGAGGAAGGACTGCTCGCCGGCAGCGCCGATTACGAAACCATCGACCAGTTGCTCGATGGCCTGGAAGGCACGACGGGCCGCCTGGCCCAGACTGCCAACACACCGCCCCTGGACGTAGCGAGTCTGCGGCGGGAGTGGTCCGACTTGCGGCGCGAGGCGGCCAAAATCCCCACGCCGCATCTGCCATCCGGCGATGCCCTACGGCGAAACTGGGAGGAATTGAAGGCCACCGCCGCGGCGCAGGGCCGCCCCGTGTTTCAGGTTTCCACGCTGATGGCGTTATCGGCGGTGAGCCGCATTCCGGAAAACTTGCTTTGGCTCTCACGTTGCGCCAAAGGAGCGGCGCGCCGCACTGGCCAGATCATGGCCGGAGCGTTGCTGGATCATTACAGCGCCACCTTGCAGGAAATTCGCGGCGCGGGATACGTGGCGTATTGGGTGCGCGAGTTCCGGCCCTATTTGAAGGCCGCCGCATCGCAATTCTCGCCGCGCCGGGTGACATTGACGGAACGCATGCTGCGTGGCGCACGTTCTTAGTCAACGCGCCGGCCGCGAGCCTATTGAATTTGCCTTCGTCCGATCCATATCCGGAAGAACCGGTCTGTAATCGACACCCCGTGCATGTGTTATTCATCACAGAGGCCTTTCTATCTGCGCTGTGGCGCCTGATTTTACACGGAATGCGCCTCGTCACCTTGCCGGCACACCCTCGTGTGGAGTATAGTCGTTATGACTGGCACCATCCCAAGGAGGGTTGCATGCGAAAGTTTGTACTGGGTTTCACGTTTGTCTCGGCACTTGCCATGACCGCCATGGCCGCCGAGTGGAGCGGCTACATCTCCGACGCCGGCTGCACCACAAAGCAAGGCGCCGCTAAAGTCGCCGCCGACAGCCACGCGGGCTGCGCGAAGGGTTGCATCAAGCGAGGCGATAAAGCCGTCCTGGTCACCCCCGACGGCAAAGTTTATCAGATCGCGAATCAGGACAAAGTGGTCGACCATGCCGGCGAAAAGGTCACACTGGTTGGCGAGATCGACGCCGACAACATCACCGTCAGCGAAGTAAAATAAAGGCTGCGGGAAAGGCAGGCTATTGCAGCTTGCCTCTCCCGGCCACTTCCCAAACTTCCTCCACTTCTCCGTTTCGGATTCCGTAGATCCGCTCGTGCAGATTCACGGCCACGCAAACGTGGTTCGGAATAATGCACAGCCGTTCCCCAATCTCAAACTTCCTGGCGCACTCTCTAACGTCCAAGTAACCGTGCTCTTCGTTCATCTTGTGGAATACCGCGTCTGGCGCTTCCACCACATGGCCGAAGGTGGCTTCCGTCGACCCCGTCAAGCGGTCCGACGAGAACGTCTTGGACCCGCCGTCGACGATGATCTGGCCGGGCCGCGCGGTCGAAACCACCGTCACCAGCATTGAGGCTGCGCAATCGTCCGGGGTGCACGCGCCGCTCGCAACCGTATTCCAGTCGTTGTAGACGTACGTGCCGGGGCGGATTTCGTTGAGGCCCGGCAATTCATGCGAGTGGTATAGCGACGGGGTGGAGCCGCCGCTGACAATGCGCACTTCGATGCCCGCGTGGCGGAAATCGGCGAGTATCGACTGAATCAGGCCGCCCAGTGACGCCAGAGCTTCCACGCCCTGCTCGCCGGTGTCCTTAATGTGGCCCGGATAGAACGCGATACCTTCAAAGGTGAGGCTCGGCAGCCGTTCGATTCCGCGCGCCAGATCGAGCAGTTCGGCGCCCGGCGACACGCCCACGCGTCCCAGCCCCACATCGGTTTCGGCGAGCACGCCAATTTTAATTCCGTTCCCGCCTGCGGCTTGCGCCGCTTCGGAAAGCTGCTG
>DATNMW010000100.1:0-13046 GCA_035602155.1 Bryobacteraceae bacterium
GTGTCCACATCGAGTCCCGTGAACCAAGGCGGAGTGACGCCGACGATCGTAAACGGATGCCGGTCCAGCCGAACGGTCTTGCCGACGATATCCGGATCGCTGGCGTAGTGGCGCTTCCAGAGCCCGTAGCCGATCACCGCCAACGGTCCGGCGTGTCCGCCGCCGTGCAGATCGTCATCCGCAGTGAACACGCGTCCGCGCATGGCGGGCACACCCAGCACGCGGAAGAAATCGCCGCTGACCCACAGGCCGTTCGCGAAATGGCTCTCGCCGCCCGCGGCCAGGTCGAAGCGGTCCCCGCTAAACGCCAAGGTTCCCGTGAAAGCCTGCTGGTGATCGCGCAGTTGCTCCCAAATCGGGTTGGTGAGTTCCTCATTGCCCCCCGATTGCAAGACAACCAGCCGCTGCGGATCCTCCACCGGCAACGAGCGCAGCATCACCGCGTTCAGGATGCTGAAAATGGCGGTGTTGGCACCGATTCCCAGGGCCAGCGATAGAACGGCCGTGGCGGTGAAACCCGGGCTGGCGCGCAGGGTTCGCAAGGCGTAGCGCGTATCCTGGGCCAGGGTTTCAAGGAACGGCCAGATCCACACGGCGCGGCTGGCTTCTTGAAGCTGGGTCACGTTGCCGAAGGAGCGGCGCGGGGACGACAGGCCGGAGGCCTGTCCTACAAGGTCCCGATGCAGCCGCATCTCGTCCGCCAAATCCCGTTCGTATTGCTTCCGATTAAAGAGGTACCGCAATCGACGCCACATTTCGCTCATCGTCACTCCTCGCGTAAAGCTGCCATGGGGTCCAGGCGCGCGGCGCGACGCGCGGGCAGGTACGCCGCGATTCCAGTCGCGATCCCCAAGATCGCGGCCGCTATCGCGAGCGGCGCCGCATTGTGGGGCTTCACGCCATACAGCAGGCTCGCAACCAGACGCCCCGCGGCCAGTGACGCCCCCAGGCCGATCCCCGTGCCGATAGCCACCATCACAGCTACTTCGCGCAGTACCAACCAAGCTACCGATCCCGGCTGCGCGCCGAGCGCCATGCGGATGCCGATCTCCGCCTGCCGGCGCGCCACCCCGTAAGCCGTCACGCCGTAGAGTCCGATCATGGCCAGCAGCAGCGCCAGTCCTCCGAAGAATGCCGATAGCAGGGCTACCATCCTGGGTTGCAGCAGCGAGTCGTTCACCTGCGTTTCGAAGCTGCGGAACTCGAGCGAAATACCCCGATTCACCTGGCCGATGGCCGCGCGCACCGCGGGAACGAACGACTCCACCGGCCCGCCCGCACGGACCTCAAAGTTGACCCACGGCCACGGCTCAGAGTCCTGGGCACAGGCGACGTACACGGTCAGCGTCAGACCTTCGTCGACGGCCGCATACTTGGCATCCTTGACCACGCCAATGACCTGGTAGACGCCCTCCTTGCCAGGACCATCCGCCCGGATAGTCTTTCCGATGGGATTGGCCTTCCCGAAGAACCGGCGGGCCACCGACTCCGTGACCAGCATCACCGGGGGTGCGCCGGCATCGTCGTGCGTGGAGAAATCGCGCCCCAACAACACCGGCTGACGCATCGTCTCGAAATATCCGGGTGAGACGCGGTTGAAGTACACCAGCGTGTCGTCTTTTCCGTTTGGCGTGTAGCCCTCGGGAGACACCGTGCTATCCCATTGCCCTCGCCCGATGGGCGTCATCGCGGAACTGGAAGCCGATTGCACGCCGGGGACGCCGCGCAGACGTTCCACGATTTCCCGATACACACGCGGGCGCTGTTCTTTGGGGACGTTGGTCTGCATCATGTCGGCCCGGACCAGAAGAACGTGGTGCAGGCTGAAGCCCAGGTCGGTGGTCAACAGGTTGCGTAGCGTGCCTAGGAAAAGGCCGGCGCCCACGAGCAACATCAACGACAGCGCGACTTGTCCGGTAACCAGCGCGCGGCCTAGGCCGAAGCGGCCCGCTACCATGCCGCGCGCGTGCTCCTTCAGGACGTTGTTGGGCGAGACACTGGTGGCACGTAGGGCCGGCGCGAGTCCAAACAGCAACCCTGTCAGAACGGCTATGCCCATGGTAAACACGAGCACGCGCAGATCCGGCGCAGTGTCGAGCTGCAGCTCATTGCCGGCCTTAGACAGCAAGCGGACCAGTAGGCGGCTTCCCCAGACGGCGAAGAGCGAGCCCCCCAGCGCGCCCAGCACAGACAGCAGCAGGCTTTCCGACATGAGTTGACGCATGACTCGGCGGCGGGCCGCGCCGATAGCCATGCGGATAGAGATCTCGCGTTGGCGGGCCGCGGCGCGGGCCAGCAGCAGGTTGGCGATGTTTGCGCAGGCGATGAGCAGCACCAATCCAACCACCGCCATCAGGGTAAAGAGCGCCGTGCGATATTGCGTGCCGGTGTCCGAGAACCCCGTGGCGGCGGGGCGCAAAGCGAACGATCGCTGCAGGTATTGCTTCCCGCCGTAATACGTGGAAAGCGTGGCGCGGTTCACCTCTGGCGCCAGTGTCTTCATTTTGGTTTCCGCCCGCTGTAGAGTCTCGCCCGGAAGGAGCCTGCCCAAAATGCGCAGCCACCACCAATCACGGTCGGCCAACGCGCTGGCGTCGGTGCGCAGGATCGGCTCGCATCCAATGGGGATGGCGACGTCGTAGGCCGTATCCACATCGAGTCCCCTGAACCAGGGCGGCGTCACACCGATGATGGTGAACGGGTGCCGGTTAAGCCGGATGGTCTTGCCGACGATATCGGGATCGCTTGCATAATGCCGCTTCCAGAAGCCGTGGCTGATCACCGCGACCGGTCCTGCATGCCCGCCGCCATGCAGATCGTCATTGGCGGTGAACACGCGGCCGCGCATGGCAGGCACGCCGAGGACGCGGAAGAAATCGCCGCTGGCCCATAGGCCTTCCGCAAAACGGCTTTCGCCACCCGCCGCTAGGTCAAAGCGGTCCGTGCTGAAGGCTAATGTCCCCGAGAAAGCCTGTTGGCGATCGCGTACTTGCTCCCAGATCGGGTTGGTGAAACTGACGCGCAAGGGGCGCGTAGGATCGGAACGGGGAGAGCCAATCTGTATCAGGCGCTGCGGATCTTCCACCGGCAGGGAACGTAACATCACCGCGTCCAGAATGCTGAAAATGGCGGTGTTGGCGCCGATGCCCAGCGCCAGGGACAGCACTGCGGTGGCGGCGAAACCTGGATTCGCGCGCAGCGTTCGCAGGGCATAGCGCACGTCCCGGGCCAGGGTTTCGAGGAAAGGCCAGATCCACACGGCGCGGCTGGCTTCTTGGAGTTGGGTTACGTTGCCGAAGGACCGGCGCGAGGCCAACTCCCGATGCAGGCGCATTTCGTCCGCCAGATCCTGCTCGTACTGCTTCCGGTTAAAGAGGTACCGCAACCGACGCCACATCTCTGACATAGTTAGACTATGCCAGATCGATCCGGTTAGGTCAAGCCCTAATTTATGTCGTAGGTGTGGATATCCTGGTCCTCCAGGTATTTGTCGAACCAAGCCACGATGTGCTGCAATCGCTCCACCCGATGCACCGGCTTGCCGGAGCGCGACAACTCGTGCGTCTCGCCCGGAAAACGCACCATTACCACCGGCTTCTTCAGATACTTCAGCGCCCGGAACATCTGCTCGCCACCCGCTCCCGGCGGCGTGCGGAAATCGGACTCGCCTTCGATCAGCATCAACGGCGTGGTGATTTTGTCCACGTACGTAATAGGCGACCGTTCTTTGAAATCGGCCTCCTGCTCCCAGGGAGCGCCGCGGAACCAGAAGGTGGTGAACAGGGTGAAATCGGCGGTGTACCAGAAGTCGCGCCAGTCGGCGATGGATCGCTGCGAAACGGCGGCTTTGAAGCGCGTGGTGTGCCCAACGGTCCAGTTGGTCAGCACGCCGCCGCCGCTGCCGCCGGTGACGCCCAGCTTGTCGGGGTCCACCCAGCCGCGCGCTATTAGTTCATCGACGCCTGCCATCAGGTCCTTGAAGTCGTCTCCCGGATAGGCGTACTGGATGAGATTGCCGAACTCCTGGCCGTAGCTGGTGCTGCCGCGCGGATTGGGATAGAGCACCATGTAGCCCTTGGCGGCCATCCACTGGAATTCATGGTCGAAGGTGTAGCCGTAAGCGGAATGCGGACCGCCGTGGATGTCGAGGATCAACGGATACTTCTTGTCAGGCGAGAAATCGGGCGGACGCTGCACCCATGCCTGGATGCGGCGGCCATCGAAGCTCTTGTACCAGATCGTTTCCGGCTCGGTGAGGTTGAGATTGGTGAACAGTTCGTCGTTGACGTGGGTGAGCCGGTCAACGTGACCCGGAGCGCCGTCGAGCAGGAACAGATCGCCTATGTTGGTGGGTGAGGAAATCAGGATGGCGGCCTTCGATCCATCGGGCGTGGCGCTGTAGGAGAAGACGCTGTGATTGCCGTTGGTGAGCCATTCCACCTTTCCGGTTTCGGCGTCGATGCGTTTCAGGTTGGCGCGGCCCTCTTCGGCGGAGTCGACGACGATGGCCCGGCCATCGGCGCTCCAATAAGGCCTCGACGGACTGGAGCCCCGCGGCGGCGCCTGGTCGCCGCCCACGCCGCCGCCAATATCGTAGTCGTAAGCGGCGGTCAGGTTTCGGGGAGTTCCGCCCGGCTCCGACGTCGTCACGAACAGGTCGGGTTGGCTGTAGGAGCGCTGCGGCAGGCCGCCTCCGGAATTGATGGAAGCGACGAAAGCGATGTGGCTGCCGTCGGGATTGAGCGAGATAGCATGGATGGAACCGTCGATTGCAGCGATCTTAGAGATGTCGCCGCCGGTTGCTCCAACCGCGTAGATCTCTTCATGCGGCGGCTCGTAATATGGCTCACGCACCCGGTCGGAGGTGAAGTAGATCTGCGCGCCACTGTGCGACCAGACGATGCCGGATTCGCTGAACTCGCCGTTGGTGACCTGGGCAGCTTTTTCCGTACCGGCCGGAATTTTGGGTACGGGCGCGGTCCAGATGTGACTGGGCCGATCCGATTCCAAATAGCCTTCGCCGTTCATGCGGTAGGCGGCTTTGACGATCACACGGACGTCGCTCTCTTCTTCTTCCTTGCCCTCCTTATTTTTGTCGATTTTTTTGTCGAAGTCCTTGGGGAGCGTGGTGGATAGGAACGCGATTCGCCGGCCATCGGGCGACCATGCCAAGCCGCTCGCGCCCTTCGGGATATCGGTCAACGGGCGCGCTTCGCCGCCATCCATCGAAAGCAGATAAATTTGCGGCGGTTGCGGCTTGCCGTCTTTATCCTTTTGCTCGGGTACGCGGAGGAAGGCCAGCGTGCGGCCGTCCGGCGACCAGCGCGCGCTGGAATCGTGGGTGCCGGAGGTGAGCGGCCGCGCGGGGCCGCCGTTTGCGGGGATGATCCACAACGAAGTCTCGTAGTTGTCGTGCTTGGCATTCACGGTGACGAGCGTGTAGACGATCTTCGCGCCGTCCGGCGAGATCTGGGGCGAGGCGATCCAGTGGAAGGCGTACAGATCGGTCTCGGTTATGGGGCGTTTGGCTGCGCCTACCGCGCCCGCGGTGGCGATGGCCAACGCGGCCAGGATTCGGATTCGCAAGTGCATATGGAGCATTAGATCACAGGATGGAGGGCGGCACATCCGGCTGGGTCTGGCGTCTAAGTCGTTTATGGAAACCTTTTGGATGGACCTGAAGCATGCCTTCCGCATGCTGCGGCAAAGCCCCGGCTTCACGGCCACGGCCATATCCGCCCTGGCACTGGGGATTGGCGCCAACACCGCTATCTTTTCGGTCGTCAACACGGTGCTGCTCAAGCCACTGGCCTTTCCGCAACCGGATCGCATCGTGTCGCTGATGAACTCGTCTCCACAGGGCAGCGGACCGGCCGCTTCGGTGCCCAAATACAACACGTGGCGCCGGCAAACCCAAGTGCTCGAAGATGTCGCCGCGTTCGACACCGGCGGGCCGGGCCTCAACCTGGGTGGCGGAGACCATCCGGAGCAGCTTAAAGGCATCCACGTCTCGTACGAATTCTTCCATCTTTTCGGCGCGCAAACTGCCATCGGGCGCACCTTCACGGCGGACGAAGACCGCCCGCGGGGCGGCAACGTCATCGTGCTGTCCAGCGGCCTGTGGCAGCGCCGTTTCGGCGCGGACCCAAACATCGTGGGCAAGGCGCTGACTCTTGGCGGTGAATCTTACACGGTGATCGGCGTACTGGCGCCGGGCTTCAGCTTCGATCCGCCGCCGGACCTCTACATGCCATTCCAGGCGGACCCCAATAGCACCAACCAGGGCCACTACTTCCGGGTAGCCGCCCGGCTGAAGCCGGGCGTTTCCCTAAACGCCGCCAAAGCCGCCCTCAACCTGGCGGGCGCGGAATTCAACCGCCGGTATCCCGGTACTTTGGGCCCTAATAACAGCTTCACCGTCGAACCTCTACAGGAGCTTATGGTCCGCAACGTCCGGACTGCGCTTTTCGTTCTGCTGTGCGCGGTCGGGTGCGTGCTGCTGATCGCCTGCGCGAACGTGGCCAGCCTGCTGCTGGCGCGCGCCACCGGCCGCGCGCGCGAGATAGCCATCCGCTCCGCAATCGGCGCGGGCCGCGCCCGCATCGTCCGCCAACTGCTGACGGAGAGCGTGCTGCTCTCGCTGGTAGGCGGAGCGTTGGGGCTGGTTATCGGCGCGCTGGGTGTGCGGGCGCTGCTGGCGGTGAACCCGGGCAACATCCCGCGCATTGGTCCGGAGGGATCCGCCGTCGCGCTCGATTGGGCCGTGATGGGCTTCACGCTGCTGCTTTCGCTGGTTACCGGAATCCTGTTCGGACTGGTTCCCGCGATGCAGGCTTCGCGCGCCGACCTGAATATCACACTCAAGGAAACGGGCGCGCGGGGTGGCTCCGGCATGCGCCAGAACAAGGCGCGCGGGCTCCTGGTGATGGTGGAGATGGCGCTCGCGGTGGTCCTGCTGATTGGCGCCGGCCTGCTCATCCGGACATTTTCGGCGTTGCACAGTGTTGCGCCGGGTTTCGACGCGCATAACGTCCTGACCATGGATACGGCGCTTACGGGGAGCCGTTTCGACCGCACCGCCGCTACGGTCACTATGGCTCGCCAAGCGCTCGATCGCATTCACGCCATCCCCGGCGTGGAAGCTGCGGCAGCCACTTCCTATCTGCCGCTGGAGGGCGGGCTGGGGCTGGGATTCGTTATCGAAGGGCGTCCGCTGACCAACGGGCCCGTGCATGGCGGCGCCGCCTGGAACTACGTTACGGCGCGTTTCTTCGACGTGTTCAAGATTCCCGTGGTGCGCGGCCGCGTGTTTACCGATAGGGACGATGCAGCCGGGGCGCCGGTGGTGGTGATCAACCAAGCCTTTGCCAAGCAGTTCTGGAAAGACAGCGACCCGATCGGCCACAGGCTGATCATCGGCGGCGGCATGGGTCCCGATTTTGCGCAACCGCCGCGGCAAATCATCGGTATCGTCGGCGATGCGCGGGATGGCGGACTGAATAACGATCCGCAACCGGCGACGTTCGTGCCCCTGGCGCAAGTGGGCGACGCGTACATGGCGCTGAATAACCGCTTCATGCCGCTGAGCTGGGTGGTGCGTACCAAGGTTGCACCTTTCTCGGTGTCGGCGCCCATTCAGCGCGCGTTTCAGGATGCCGCGGATTTGCCGGCGGCGCATATCCGCAGCATGGACCAGATCGTGGTCGGTTCCACCGCGCGCGATCAGTTCAACACGTGGGTGCTGGGGATCTTCGCGGCGGTAGCCATCCTGCTGGCGGCGAGCGGACTTTATGGGTTGATGGCTTATTCGGTGGAGCAGCGGACGCTGGAATTCGGTATCCGGCTGGCGCTGGGGGCGGATTTTCCGGCGCTGCGGAACATGATTGTGCGGCAGGCGATGACGCTGGCGGGCGCGGGAATCGTCGTGGGGCTGGCTGCGGCTTACGGGCTGACGCGCTTTTCTGGCTAGCGTGCTGTTTAGTGTGAAGCCGACCGATCCGGCAGTGTTCGCCACGGTGACGGTGGTGTTCACGGGGGTGGCGTTTCTGGCGAGCTATCTGCCGGCGCGGCGGGCTTTGCGGGTGGATCCGGTGGTGGCGCTACGGTACGAGTGACAACCCATGGTCTGCTAACCTAAGTACACAAGAAATGCGTCACCTTGAGATCAACGCGACTGTGGCCGGACGAGTTGCCGGCGATGTGTTTCCGCTCCTGTGCGATATGGAACAGTATCCGAAATATTCGGATGCCGTCCTAAACCTAACGGTGGCCGGCACGGATAATGGCACGGCGGTTTCCACCTGGACTGTGCGCTTCGGCCAGGGCACAGCCACGTGGACCCAAGAGGACAGTTTCGATCGAGGCGCGGCTACCATCCGGTTCAAGCGGCTCTCCGGCGACATCCAAGACTTGACCGGCGCCTGGGCCGTGCATGGCTCAGCAGACGGCTGCACTATACAGTTTACGGCCGATTTCGATATTGGCATGCCCGCCCTCGCGGAAATCATCGAGCCGATGATTGAGGCCATGCTGCGCGACAACATTTCGGCGATCTTGAAGGGTTTACTGGGCCCGCAGATCGTCACACAGGCCTAGCCGCATTAGCAAACCGCGGCTGCGAGCGATTCAAGCGGGCTTGGTCCCGCTGAGGAGGCCGTAGCTCATTTGCCCGCGCTCCATCAGTATAAAACTCGCACGGATAATGCGATACGCGCGGAACAGGGCCGGGTAGGCGGAAGGATGGCGCAGGCTGGAGAGCAGCGCCAGCGCCGCGCGCGGACCGCCCACGCGGCGCTTCCCAGGAGCGCGCAGCACGTGCGGCGTCAGATCCAGATAAGCGGCATCCGCGAAACCGGCCTGCCGCATGTATTCGAGCAACGCCGGAACTCCTTCCCAATGGGCGGCGGTGTAGAAGCCGGCGGTAAGCGGCGCGGCCACGCTGCCGGCATGCGACACATCGCCGTAGCGATCCATGCTTACCCATGTCCCGCCGGGCTTGAGTATGCGGAAGGTCTCCCGAATATATTCCCGTTTCGGACACAAGTAATTAATGGATTCCAAATTCCACACGGAGTCGAACGTATCGCCGCGAAACGGATTGGCCATCAGATCGGCCGTCTGGAAATCCGTGAGATGGCCAGCCTCGCGATCGCGCGCAAGCTGCCTGCACCGCGCGACGTTGGATGCGGAATTGCTAACTCCTAGCACCCGCACGGTGAAATGCCGTGCCAGCCAGAATGCGGTGGCGCCCAATCCACAGCCGGCGTCCAGAACGTATTGCCCCGGGGCGACCTGCGAGGTCTCCGCCATCAGGGCATGCCCATTTGTGGTGGCCTGATGCAGGGTTTGCGTCCCAGGCATCCACAGCGGCAGATGAATGGACAAATCACCCGTAAGCTTTTCATAGAAGAGTTCGAGGGCGGTGTAATGTTCGGCCGCGTCCGGGAATAAATAATTGCGCAGCCGCATACCTCAGCGTATAATACCCTCATTGCAGTCGCGGCTGCGTCCTGCGTAAGGCGGGTGCATATTCTTAAGCCGGCTGCGAGAAGCCGGCCGCGGCTGAAAGGTTGTCCATGCAACAAGCGACCGCCAAGAGATCCGGTCTGATCGGCCTGCGGGAAGCCCTGCGGATGGATCCGCGCGAGGCGACCGGTTACGAGGCTGAGCACCTGAATCCCAGAATCAGTAAGCTCTGGGAGTTTATCGGGTTGGGGGAACCGCAGGTCCGCGCGTTGGGACCTTTCATCTGGGACCGGCAGGGCCGCCGGTACAGCGACTTCTTCGGCTATGCGGGCTCGCTCGGTCTGGGTCACAACCATCCGCGACTGATCGCGGCGCTCGGTGAAGTCGCCGAGATGCCGAATCTGTGCGAAGGCCCCAACATCCTGGCGGGGATTCTGGCCCACAACTTGAGCATGGCCGTGCCTGGCGCGCTGACGCGCGTCTACTTCGGCAACTCCGGCACCGAAGCGGTGGATGCGGCCATCAAGTTGGCGCGCGCCGCCACCGGCAGGCCCGGAATCATATTCTGCCAGGGCGCCTTTCACGGACGCAGCCTGGGCGCCTTGTCCGTTACGGACCGGGCGGAATACCGCAAGCCTTTCGAACCGCTGCTGCCGGGCGCGCATTCGGTGCCTTTCGGCGATCTCGCGGAGCTCGAGCAGGCGCTGGCGGCCAAGGATACTGCGGCATTCCTGGTGGAGCCGCTGCAAGGCGAAGGCGGCATGCGGCTGGCCCCTGCCGGATATCTGCATGCCGCGCAGCAGTTGTGCGCGAACCATGGCGCGCTGCTGATCTTCGATGAGATTCAATGCGGTATGGGTTGCACGGGCAAGTTTGTGGCGTGCCAGCATGAGCCGGTGACGCCGGATTGCCTGCTGCTGGGCAAAGCGATGGGCGGCGGTCTCATGCCCTTGAGCGCGCTGCTGACCACCGATGCCTTGTGGCGCAAGGCGCATGGCGACACGCCTTCCACACCCTTTCACACCGCTACCTACGGCGGCAATGTGCGCGCTTGCGCGGTGGGCATCGCGGCACTGGAGGCATTGTTCGAGGAAGGCTTGATAGAGAACGCCGAAACCTCCGGTGCTTACCTTCTGAGCCGGTTGCGGGATCTGCAATTGCGCCAGCCGGCGATCTCCGCCGTCCGCGGACGAGGGTTGATGATTGGAGTGGAATTCTCTCCCGCGGAAATAAATCCCGGCATGGCGGGCATGACCGCCGTGCCCGTGGGAGCGCAAGGAGACGCGCGGCAGTTGTTCGTCGGCTTGCTGATCCGGCGTTTGGCGCGGGAACACGGCCTGATCACGGGAATCACACTGCACAATCCGAACGTACTGCGGTTGCAGCCGCCGCTGAACGTGGGCGAGGAATTACTCGATCAGTGCGTCGAGTCTCTGGACAGCGCGCTGACGCACCTGTCCCGCTTCAAGGAAGCGACCTTGGAAGCGCTCCCGGACATTCTCAGTTTTCTGCGCTCCGGCTCTCTGGCGGACGCATATGAGTAAGTAGCGCATTACTGGCGGCATGATTTCATGAGCATTCGATTCGACGGTAGAACTGTTGTCATTACCGGTGCGGGGAACGGGCTGGGCCGGAGCTACGCCCTGTGTCTCGCGCGGCTGGGCGCGAACGTGGTGGTCAACGACCTGGGCGTCGCGCCGAATGGCACGGGCGCATCCGAAGAGCCGGCGCGCCGGGTGGCGGACGAGATCGCAGCCGACGGAGGCAAGGCGATAGCCTCCTTCGACGATGTGTCGCGGCCGGAGGGCGCCTCCAAACTGATCCGGCAATCCATTGAACATTTTGGCGCCGTAGATGTGGTCGTCTGCAACGCGGGCGTGCTGCGCGACCGCCGCCTAACGCGCATGCCGCTGGAGGACTTCGAGTTCGTACTGCGAGTCCACCTGCTGGGCAGCGCCTACGTGGTGAAGGCGGCGCTTCCGTCGATGATCGAACGGGGATACGGGCGCATCATTCTGACTACATCCACTTCGGGCCTATACGGATGCCACGGCCAGACCAATTACAGCTCGGCTAAACTGGCGATCGTGGGGCTGATGAAATCTCTACGGCTGGAGAGCCCGGCGAATATTTGCGTGAACACAATCGCGCCGTTGGCGGCCACGCGCCAGACGCAGTGGATTTTCGCGAACGGCTTGCGGCAGTCCTTCGATCCGCGGGCGGTAGCCGCCATGGTCGCATACCTGGCGAGCGAGGCATGCCTGACATCGGGGGATGTGATAGTGGCCGGCGCCGGGCATTACGCGAAGGCCGAGGTGGTGCAGTCCCCCGGTTGCCGATTCGAACTGGACACCATCACGCCCGAACAAATCGCCGCCAGCTACGAGCGGATCACGGATATGCAGGGCGCCGTACCCTATGCGAGCGGCAAGGCGGCACTGACCGAAATCGCTTGCCCTAAAGCGCTAGCGGCCGGGAGTGGGCTGTAACAGCCTGCCGCCGATGTGTAAGTAATACTGGTTCCGGAGGTGAATGTTGCCCAGGTGAAGTACATCCTGGACAGGCAAGGACAGATTGCGCTCAGACAGGCGTTGTCCCCGCCCGAATCCCGATCGGCCAGAAGGACTGGCGGCGGGGGCGATACCGCGGCCGTCGCCGGCGGAAAGGTGACGCATGTAGGACCAACAGAGCAGGGCGCCGAGTCAAAAGCTCTGGAGACGGTTACCGAAAAACTGGAACCGCACACCGCCCGAAAAGGAAGACTTCACCATCAAGTGGGGCGACCGCCGGTACCAGGTTACGCGAGCGCTGCACCATTTGTGTGTATTACGCTTCAGACGCGGCGGCGCGCAACACCCCCCGGCTGGTTACCTTAAGCACACCCATTCCAGCTTGCCGGGAGATTCCATCCGGCAGTCCTGTAAAATCGATGTATATCCCTCATGCCATCCGAAAACTACGCGCAGTTGCTGGATCTCGCCGCTCGGCTGTGGCGCATCGACCCGGAATACTGGGATCTCTGGGGGCGCAAGCACATCACATCGGATGAAACCAAGCGGGCCATCCTGCAAGGGCTGGGCGTGCACGCCGAAACCGCCGGAAGCCTGCGCGCCTCGATCGAAGCGCGCCGCCGGAAGGAGTGGACCCGGCTTGCGCCTCCCTGCCTGGTGGTGACGCAGCATAGCGCGGTAGAGTTGCCGCTGCACGCGCCCGCGGAGCTGGGCCATGAATCCGCGCAAATGGAGATTCGAGAAGAGAGCGGCCCGACCCACACGTTGGAATTCGCCCTGGCCAACTATCCGGAGAGCGGCGCCACCGACCTGAATGGCCGCCGCTACGTGCGCAAGCAAGTCCCGCTGCCAGCCAACTTTCCGCTCGGCTATCACGACGTGCACATCCGCCTGGGCGGCCTGCGGCAGGTCACTCGCCTGATCGTGGCGCCGGCCCGCGCCTACACGCATCCCGCGCTGGCCAACGGCGGCAAGGCCGCGGGCATCGCGTTGGCACTCTATGGCGTGCGCTCCGCGCGGAACTGGGGCTGCGGGGACTTGCGCGATCTGCACAGCGTAGTGGATTGGATC
>DATNMW010000101.1:0-16579 GCA_035602155.1 Bryobacteraceae bacterium
ATTCGTTTTCGCCGGTTCCCCCGGTCTTCCTAAGGGAATGAAGGCCGCCCTGGAAAAACATGAGGACAGCATCGGGGAACGGCGGCTGAAAGATCGCGAGCAGATCGAGGCGCGTCTGCGAACGATTCAGGCCCGGTATCCGCAGATGAACGAGTTCTACGACCTGGATCTGCGCGACACGCCCGAGGGCGTAGCGTTATCCTGGCAGCGGAAGGAAAGTTTCTGCACGTATACCCGCGAATTGACGGTCGATCTGCCGGATGTGGACAAGGTGGACCTGACCGAGCAGGGCGACGAAGAATACTGCGAGAACTGCGGCCGCCCCATGGTGTTGAAGAAGGGCCGCTTCGGCACCTTCTTCGCCTGCACGGGATACCCGGATTGCAAGACCACCAAGCAGATCGGCGGCGCGCAGAAGAAGCCCGATGTGCAACTCGACGAGAAGTGCCCGGTGTGCGGCAGCAACATGGTGCTGAAGACCGGCCGTTTCGGCGAGTTTACGGCTTGCGGAAATTATCCGGCGTGCAAGCACGTGAAGCAGAAGACCATCGGGATGAAGTGCCCGGAGTGCAACGAGGGCGAAGTGATAGAGCGGCGCTCCAAACGCGGCAAGACGTTCTACGGCTGCAACCGCTGGCCGGATTGCAACTTCGTAACTTGGGGCAAGCCGGTGCAGGAGAAGTGTCCCGAGTGCGGCGGGCCGTATATGGTGGAAAAGTGGCTGAAGGCGGGGCCGGTGCTGCAATGTCCGAATGCGGATTGCAAGCATAAGCAGCCGATGTTGGCGCCGGTGGAGGCTTTGGCGCAGTAGCCGCGCGCGGCGTACGGTGGCAATGCGGGGGTAAGTGGTAGAATCAGGCATATGCAACTCACGGTCCGGCTATTGCGCGAAACCGATGGCCGTTGGATTGCCGATATTCCAGAGCTGCCGGGCGTGACGGTGTATGGCGTGAGCCCTGAAGAAGCCACGCTAAAGGTCAAGACCCTTGCGTTGCGCGTGATAGCCGAAGAAATTGAGCACGGCGAAATGCCTCCCGGACCAGACACGCTACGGTTTTCCGTGGCCGCATGAGCGATTGGCCGGCCACGAAGGCACGACGCGCTTGCGGCGCTGCAGCGGATTGGGTGGCGCGTCGTTCGCACATCTGGCTCCCATAGAACGTTGCGCCGTGAAGGTTGGCCCCAATATCGGTTTGCTTACCACGACAAGGAAGAATTGGGACCGGTTGCTCTGGCTGAGATGGCGAAGCATACGGGATTGCGCCCGGAAGATCTGTAGAACCGAGCTGCCGAGAATGACGGCAACGATCTCACTTCCCGATGAGGTTCTCCGTAAGGCGGAAGAATTGGCTGCACGCGAGCGGATCTCCCTCGAAGAACTGGTTGTGGCGCCATTGTCGGAGCAATTCGCGGGCGTTGACTCGAGGGGTTCAAGGCGGCGCTCGATCGGATTCCCGATGCTGAACCCGAGCCTTACGACCGAGTGCCCTAGTCTCGCCCGGGATGCCTACGCCAGGTAGCGCGCATGGCCAACGGAGAACCGGTAAGACTTTGGAAACTTCTCCACCTTGGGAAGAATCCAAACGTTTCCAATCGTACGCCTTCTGCACTACTATAGCCGTTTCCGCCATTTACCCCTCCCAAGAAAAAATTTTTCCCCGTAATACTCAAGACACTAAACTGCTAACGGAATTCCCCCGCGCATCGGAACCCTGTAAAGTCGAGCCGATGCGACGGCACGACCCTAAAACGGAACGAGGCGCGGACGCCCCCGGTAATGCCGTACCACGAATTCCCGCGAGCTACTTTGTACTTTTGATCGCGCTGCCCGTGCGATTGATACGGGCCAAACCAATCCTCGCACCATTCCCAGACGTTGCCCAGCATATCGCACAGCCGCTCTTCCGTGTTTCCGTTCGGATACAGCCCAACGGGCGTCGGGTGCCCCACCTTCCATTCGTAGTTCGCGCGCGAAGGGTCGAGCGCCGGTTGATTGCCCCACGGATAACGTGTGCCTTGCGGTCCCCTGACGGCCCGTTCCCACTCGGCTTCGGACGGCAAGCGTCCTCCTTTCCAGGAGCAGTAGGCGGCCGCCTCGAACCAACTGACACCCACTACCGGACGGTTTGGATACTGCTTCTGCCCGTCCCAATCTTCGGGTTCGGCGCCACCATCCTTCACGAACTCGCCGAACTCCTGCACGGTTACCGGGTAACGCTGCATGCGGAACGCCGGCAGACTGACCTCGTGGACCGGCGACTCCTCATCCCACGCCTCGGGATCGTAATTCGGCTCCTTCTTTTTCTTCTTCTGTGCGCCCATCAGGAAGGGAACCGCTGGAATCGTCACCCAGTTGTCCTGCCGCAGGCGCGGATCGCCGACTTGGCCGAGCAGGTCCGCGGCCTCCACGCGCTTGCCGATCTCGATATCGTCCGCGGCGCCGGTCTGAAAGATTTCCTGGATGCTTAATACGGTCCGCGCGAAATCCGGAGTCTTCGGGGAGTAGCCCATGCGCGAAAGATCCTGCATCATGGCGCTCAGCACCGCAACGCATTCCACCCTCTGGGTGAGCGCGGCCCCCTCGCCGGCCCCGCGCAGAATCGCCTGGATGAAGCCTTCGATCTTGGCCTCGCCCTGCTGCCGCAGGAGACCACCCAACAGCCGCATGGTCTCCCGCCACTCGCCGCGATACAGCTTGCCGCTAGCGACCACGCGTGCGATCTGTTGCGTTTCAGTGAGGCTGGCAAGCTCGCGCGCCGCCAGGTATTCCTGAAAGCTGAGGTGCCAGAACTTCAAGTCGCCGCCTACCGCCGACACGATTCCGCTATCCTGCGTCTCGCGCTCCAGCAGTTCTTCATTCGCTTCCGGGCTCCCGTCGAATTCGCCCGCCAAAAAATCGGCGGCGGTTCGCAGGCCGATCTGCGCCTGCCGGCCGCTGCCGGAGTCCTGCATATGCAGCGCCAGCTTGCGCATGTACTCCAGGCACTGACTCGGGTGTGTGACGGTCCGGCTGCTCCTTGCGGGCCTGCGCGAGCCAGCCTAGAATCGATCCATATAGATCCACGCGATATTCCGGCAGCCGCTGGTCGTTGTGCTGCAGGACGGCCAACGCGGTCAGCATGACGGGATTGGTCCCATTTCGGCAATCTCGGGGCGGCTATCGAGCGCGGTTTCGAGCGATTTCTTGAAGGAGCCGGCTTCCGCCTCGGGGAATGGCAGGGCGCGCGCGAAGTGATCGAAGAAGACGTCGATTTCCGGCCGCTGCAGCGCGCCGATGTGGATCGGATGGAAGCTGGGATCGAGCACGGCGTCGCCCACGTTGGTCTGCGGGCGGGTGGTCACCAGGAAATCCGCTTTCGGGAACGACTGCGCGGCGCTTTCGAAGATGCGGGCGATGCGCTCGCGCATGTGGCGGTTCGGCGCTTCGTCCAGGCCGTCCACCATCAGCAGACAACCGCCCTCGTCGAGCTTGCGCCGGAAGAACGCCTCGCCGATGCCCCAGCGGTATTCCTCGCTCTGGCGGCCGAGGAAATAGGGAATCCAGTCGGGCGAGTGGGCCGGCTTGGGCAATTTGCCGGCCTCCAGCAGCTTCGCAAAGTCGGACACGGCAATCAGCATGGGAAAGCGCCGGTCGTCCGCGGGAAGAAATGGCGGCGCGTCCGCCGGGCGCGTGCCGCGAAGGGCGCGGCAGAGTTCGAAGGCCGTGCGCCGCAGGAACGTGGACTTGCCCGATCCGGGATCGCCCACCAGGACCACCCGGCGCTGGCTGAGCGTCTGTTCCAAAACGATGCGGCGCTCCTGCTCCTTGTCGTCGCCGCCGCGCGCGTCCGGTTGGCGCGGCATGTCGCGCCCCGCTGACGTGGTGAGCGGGATGTAAATCTCGTCGATGCGGAACACGTAAGGCTCGGCCGCTTTGTGCTGAGACCCGTGATGCGGATTTGCCGGGTCCTGTCCTCAAGCGCTTTGAGATACGTCTCCGGGTCTTGCGGCGCTGACGCCACTGTGGCGGGACGGTGTCTCTCGCGCCACGCGGCGAGGGCTTCGGACACCAGAGGGCGCACACCCGCGGCATCCGTGAACGGGCCGCGGAAATAGCCGCTCAGCTCCCGTTTGAATTCCGCGAGCTTCTTTTCATTGCGCCGAACTTCCTTCCGGATCTGGTCGTATTCTTCGTCGGGCAGGTCCTTCGCCAGCACCAGGCGATAGCTTTCCTTCAATTCCGCGGGCCATGCGTATTTCTCGTCCACCAGGAACGCGAGCACTTCTTTGTTGTTCGAGTGCCGCGCATGATGGCACTCCAGCCAGGTGATGCTCTTGTGATCCGGATTGGATGCGTCGTCGGGCACCCAGCCATAGCGGTGCGCCACGAGCACCACCACAACCTCCGCCTCGTCGACCTTTTCCAAACACGCGGGAAGCGATGGCAGGTGGCCGCTGGCGGGGAAATACTTCATATATCGCGGCGCAAAGCCGATGGCCAGCGCGGCTTGCGCCGCGATTTCGCGATGTTCTTCCAAATCCTCGGATGTGGAGGAGATAAAGACGACCGGATCGTAGCCCATATCGCGTTTATTCTATCGGAACGCCAATGACGCGGGGCGAGCCGGTGCACGATCGGTATCCCACGCTGGTTCCGGTGGAGGCTTTGGCGCAGTAGGGGGCTTCAGCCGCGTTCTTCTCTGCCACCATGCGGTACTCGGAAGCGTTGCGCGCGGCGCCACTTCCGAGTAAAATGCAGAGTTGTGGATCTAGTGGCCCTCCTCAGCCGGCACGAAGGCAAGACGCTGGAGTTCAAGCGCGATCTTTCCTCCCCGGAAGGCGTGCTGAAAGCTATTGTGGCGTTCGCGAATACTTCGGGCGGCGTCATCTTGCTTGGAGTCGAGGACCGAACCAGGAAGGTCGGAGGCATTGGCGACGTGTTGGCGGAAGAAGAGCGCCTCGCCAACCTGATTGCGGACAGCATCTCCCCCAAGCTGGTTCCCTCCATGGAGGTGCTGCCTTGGCGCAAGACTCAGGTGCTTGCAGTTGAGATCTATCCGAGCCCCAATCGTCCGCACCACCTCAATCGATCAGGCCCGCGGAAGGCGTCTATTTTCGCGTGGGATCGACGAACCGGCGGGCCGACGCAACCTTGATCGAGGAGATGCGGCGCTACAACCAGTTTTCCTCGTTCGACGAGCAACCCATGCCGGATTTGAACTCGGAAGAGGTCGACTTCCGAGTTGCTTCCGAGTACTTCAAGCCCATCCGGAAGCTGACGCCGCTAGGGCTGCAGAGCCTCAAGTTAACGGCTAACTACCAGGGCCGGATTGTGCCGACGATCGGCGGAATCCTTTTGTTTTGTTCGGCCCCGCGCGGCTAACACATTTCCCGGATGCATGGATCCAGGCCGGACGCTTCACGGGCCGCGACCGCCGCCGCATACTGGATTCCACTGAAGTCCGGTCTTATCTCCCGGCAGCCGCGGACGAAGCCATTGCGTTCTTGCGAAAGCACATGACTCGCGAAGCGGTCATCGGAGCGGTAAAGCGATCCGACCTGTGGACATTTCCGGTGGTGGCGGTGCGCGAAGCCGTCATCAACGCGATTGTGCATGCCGACTACGCGCAACACGGCGCTCCCATCCGCATCGCCCTGTTCGACGACCGCCTGGAGGTCGATAACCCCGGTCTGCTCCCCTTCGGCCTCACTATTGAAGATATCCAAAAAGGCGTCTCCAAACTCCGCAACCATGTCATCGGCCGGGTATTTCAGGAATTGGGACTGATCGAGCAGTGGGGCAGCGGGATCCAACGAATGAACGCCGCTTGCCATGAGCGTGGATTGGACGCTCCCCGGTTTGAAGAAATCGGAACGCATTTTCGGGTCACCCTGTCGGCCGTACGCCGGCGCGCCCCGGCAAAGGACAAGCGAGACAACGTGATCCTTGGCGCACTAGCCGCCAGTGCCGAGGGCGGACTTTCAACCTCCCAGATAGCCAAGCGAATCGGATTGTCTCCGCGCGCCGCCCGAACGCGTCTCGCGTCACTGGTAGAGCGCGGTCTGGTGGCGGAAATCGGCAGCGGACCGCAAGACCCCCATCGCCGCTACCATTTGATGTTCGAAGGGTAATGTTTACGACATTCTTAGGACATGGTGGAGGCGGCGGGAGTTGAACCCGCGTCCGAGAAAGCCCGCAATGAAGAGAACTACGTGCGTAGCCGATTCAGCAACTTCGGCGTCCGCCTCAGAATCGGCAAGAGTGGCGACCGCCTAGCCCGATTGATCTCGGCCTTACGCTCCGGACCGAAGCCTTCAGCCTATCCCGCAAGATGACGCTCACTCACCGCCGCGCGGGCTCAGCGGCTGGAGCGGCTACCTAAAATTAATTAGGCGGCGTATGCGAACTGTGTGTTGGCAGTTCTGTTTTTCCGATCGTTTTACGGGAGCTCGGAACCCGGCACGCCTCCCCACCACGATTCAATCCCGTCGAATCCGTTGCGCCCCCATAGTTTGGATGGAACCACTAGCGGTCAATCGGGCTGTCCGCGATTGAGATACAACCCGATTTTAACATATCGGGGCGTTATGTTGGGACCGTTTTTTCGTCAAGGAACAACGAGGCTTTCGCAGCCGTCTGTTAAGTGAACCCCGGTGAGCCGCAAGCGCTGATCCACGGTATGAACGTGTACATCTCCGACAAAGTGTCGAATATGGGCGCGGACGGGTTCCGGATCGTCCGCATGGCGTGGTTCGCCCCTTGGGATCCCAAGAAGTTTTACGAAATGATGAAGCGCAACCCGGAGATCAAGCGCGACGAATACTACTGGTACGACACCAGGATAGAGTACGTCACCTGAGACTGCGCCCAGGCGGCATCGAGGCCTTCCGCCGCGAACGGCGCCGGCGCAGACAAATACGATAGCGAAAGCGTCGATGATAAGAGGTTCTGAGAGATGGGAGCGTTGTAACTCACCGGCAGCGCCTGTAGGACTACCGGAGGCACGGTGAAGGCGCCCGCAGACGTGGGGGCCAAGCAAGTGAAGTCGCCTAGCACGAACAAGTCCGTTCCGCCGTTCATGCTGCCATAGGAAACGCCGTTAACGCTCACGTACGTGGAGGGGTCGCCCCCCGTCCAGTCGAGGGTGATGCCGCCGGCTCGCGGAATGGCAAAGATGCTGTTCATGTTCTGCCAGTCCACCCATGTCCATGCTGGCGGCACCTGGAGAGAGACATTGAAGCTTCCGACGTCGGCGCCGCCGCTGGTGTTGCCAAAGTTGAAGTTGCCTCCGGAGGGCGGGACGAATAGAGTGAAATTGCCATACACCGGGATGCCGGCTAGGGGAGTCAGCGGTGGCATGGTGAGATCGCCCTCCGGCCCGGCGCCGTAGAGCTCCGGCCCGGCGCTCAGGTAGGCGAACTGAAACAGCCCGAGCGGCGGCAACAGCGGAGCGCCAGCCGTGGCGAAGTTGACCACGCAACTGCCAGGGGAAACGACCACCGCTCCGCTAGCAGAGGCGCCCTCGCTGAGTTGCGCCGCGGTCAGCTTGACGAAGGAGCCCAGAGCGGCATCGTGCGTGGCGTAGGTGGGCAGGGCATCATAATTGGGGCCGGTGGTCTGGGTCACCTGCACTACGCCAATATTTGCCGTGCCCGTCTGCGAGATCTTTTGGAACACGCCCGCTGGAAGCGGGTTCCAGCTATCGGAGCAGGCGCGCCCGCTGGCCGCCACCGGCAGTGTGGCGAAGTTGCTTACATAAGTGCCCGTTTGCACGACTACGGAGACATAACAGCCGGACATACCGGCGGGAACTTGAACATTAATCTGGTCCAGCCCGGTGTAACTGGAGCGGCCCGCATAAAGCGCCCTAGCCTCCATGCCGCCGATGAATACCTGAGGAGCGGGAACCACGGCAACGTCGGTGGCGTCGCCGGCGACCGGCCCGAGGCCGGTTCCCCAAAGCTCCAGTATCTCCCCAGGGTTCACCGCCTGCATAAACCCGAAGAGCGCGCCGCCGTTGCTCGCATCGAAGCCGAGCGCCTGCCCGGCGCCGGAGTTCGCGGTTGCCAACCCGAAGGCTCTCGAAACCACCACGATCGGGAAGGTCGCGCTGGCTCCCTGGCCATTGGTCACGGAGACAGTGCCCGTGCCGGCTGGCGTGGCAGAGGGTAGCACGGCGTCGATCTGGCTCGGGCTGACGTAATAGAGCAGAGGACGAGTGGTGGTCCCATTGACCGTCACATCGACGGTCACACCGGCCACTGTGACTTGCAACGGTGGCGTCTGCGCCGCGGGCTGAGCGGCCAGGTTCGTGCCGAAGATTGCGAAAATCGAGCCTTGTGCAATGCCGTAGTTCGGCAGCGACGGCAAGGTGTAGCTGTAGTTGTTCAGCACGCCGGTGACGCTAGGCGCCTGCGCCAACGCGCTGCTCGCCAGCATTCCGGCAAGTGCCGTCGTCACGGCGGCGGTGTTCATCACGCTCTCCATATTAGCGCACCCCGGGGGTAGTCCACAACCCGGGCGGCGTGTAACCGCGTGTAGCCGCAGCGCCCCCGGCGGCCCGCTCATTCAATGGTCGCCACTTACTACTGAAGCGTTGGTCCTCCCGGCGTGAAGTACAATAGCCAGCTCTCCGTATTTAGATTTACGACCGAGAGGTTTGCACCGCCGCTAGGGCACCAATTGGAGGGGTTCCACGGCGGACAGGTCATCGTCACGTTGTAGTTTGTCCAAGCCGGGTTGCCCCCACATGCATACGAGTCGACGGCACAGCCTTGCATGTAGAAGGGTGTGTAATTCGCCAGGTTCGCGAGGCCGGAGTAGGTCAGCGGTCGCTCGACGACCACCTCGGCGCTGTTTCCGGCGTATCCGCTGCCCGGGTCACCAGACGGCTGGTTGAACCCGACCGAAACGGACTGCTGCGTCGTTTGGTCCCAGATGTAGGCGTGGCCGTTTGGCGCTGCGGTCGTATACCAGACCTCCACATTAACCTCGTCATTCACGTTGATTGGGATGTCGAGGTTGGTCTGAGAGCAGCCGGCCTCGTTGGAGGTACAGCCGAGCGTATACCATTCATACCACGCCACATAAGCCGTGGGGCATCCGCTGACGCTAACGCCGGCCTGCAGTACGTCGTTGTCATTCAGGCCGTCGAGGCCGACCCACTGCCCCGCGATGAATGGTCCGTACGCGCAGAATTCCGTGCCTATCCCCGGCTCGTCCCAACTGCTGGCGACCCAGCTGGAGTTTAGCTTGAAGTACCCGTTTGGCCCGGTTACTGCGTAGGCGTTCCAGCTCGAGTTGTTCATGAGGGTGGTATTGTCGAGTTCTCCGGCCAGACGCAGGTCGGTGGGTGTGCCATTTACTATATCGGTAATCTGCCACTTGGGATTGGTTAGTCGCGTCTGGGACGTTGTTACTAATTTTAGCCAGACGGCGAACGCCGGCGAGCTTCGTTCTGGTCTCGGCGGGATCCCGTACTGTGCCAGTTCCGCATCTCCAGCGGCCACCGCATCGAAGCCTGCAGGCGGCGCGGCATAGAAGATCGGATGGGCACCCGAGTCCCCTGCGGAGGCGGGCTGTGCTAACGCGCGTGAACCGCCAGCGAATGTGAGAAGGGCAAGGGCAATCTGTAAAAGCGCTAGGCGCGGAAAGCTCTCACTTGTCATAGGGGATTCTCCTTTTGCAGATGGGTTTGTACTCCCACCGGGGGAGGGCCGGAGACCCGCTCGCGGGGTTCTGGACCGTAATGCCGGGAACGTACAGGGGCTGTGCGTAGATCGGACTGCTGCCGTCAAGGCCGAAACCCGACGGCGGGGTATCAACCAGAAGCGGCGAAAACAAAGCTTTCGCTATGGTCACGGTACCGCCTGAAATGGCCGTGGAGTATAGGCATGTCTCGTTACCATTATGCGCGTCGCGGTAATTGTCGTACTGGCCGGTCAGGACGCTGGGGCTGCCGGCCCCGGTGGTCGGCGGGCAGACCGGCGTCTGCGCACGAAGGGAGACGGCGAAGGTTGCAAGTCCAGGGATGGCCACGAACAGAGGAAAAATCCGTCCTCGCGGCGAAACGGTGTGCGGCCTATGTAGGAACATAAGGGCCTCGGTAGGCATACTGTAGCCTTGATCGTCCTAGGAAGTCAAGGGAAATCGTACTGCCCAATTTTCTTATGAGTTCGGAAATGGCTGTCGATAGATGTTTCACGGCTTCGCTATACCACCCAAAAAGCGTGTAAGCGCCTGTGGACGAACTATATACGAAAAATAAATAGACGCTGGATAAAACGCACTAACAAAAAGCGATGGCCGCGGATAAACGCGGATAAGCGCCGATTAAGCACTTAATCAGGGTCGACTTATCGGCGGCAAGTTGCCCTTTTTCCTCGCGTTTACTCCGCCACGGCCACGTGCGTATCCTACGGCCCATCTCGAATTGGCCTCGCGGCGGGAAGGGGCAGGATCGGGACGACTCATCGAGACCCAACAGCATGCGCCCCTTGGGAGCCGCCGGAATGTGTGCCAGCGGCAGGATGGTCGTCAAGCGCAATTCGGCCGTTTTTTCGTTAGGAACAAAGAGGCCTTCGCAGCCGTCTTGTTTAGTGAACCCTTGTGAGCCACAAGCGCAAGTTCCGTCCCAGCGCCTCCTTTTGGGAGTCCACCCGTATCGCCTTCAGTTCATTGCAGAAGAATAAGCTGCGCAGTTTTTTGACGCTGCTGGGCATCATCCTGGCCACCACCACGCTGATCTCGGTCACCGCGCTGATTCACGGTATGAATGTGTACATCTCCGACAAGGTGTCGAACATGGGCGCCGACGGGTTCCGCATCGTACGCATGGCGTGGTTCGGGCCTTGGGACCCCAAGAAGTTTTACGAGATGATGAAACGGAACCCGGAGATCAAGCGCGACGAATACGAGTTCATCAGAAGCCAGACCACGCTGCTGAAGGACATTGGGATGATGGTCTCGAAGCGGACGCGGGTGGCCTACAAGGGCGACTCCATGGAGGATGTGGACGTGGAGGGCGTGACCGACAACATCCCGGCGATCAATAATGTGCAGGTGGCCTCCGGGCGCGGGATAACGCCGGAAGAAGCGCGGCGACACGCGCCGGTGGTCTTCATCGGCAACGACATCCGGACGCGTTTTTTCGAGAGCGTGGACCCTATCGATAAGACCATCGAGATCGAAGGCAACCCGTACCAAGTGGTGGGTGTGGCCAAGGAACTGGGCAGCGTGTTCGGCAACTCCCAGGACAACTTCGTGATGATCCCAGTGGATAGCTACTTCAAGACATACGGCGCGCACACCGGCATCCGGCTGGTGGCCAAGGCCATCGACCAGGAGCATTTGGCCCAAGCGCAGGACGAGACGCGTGTGCTGCTGCGCGCATACAGGCACCTGGGGCCGGGCCAGGACGACAACTTTTCGATCTTCGCATCGGAGGCGTTCGTGACTCTTTGGGAGCGGCTCACATCCACGATTGCCGCCATGGCGGTGGGCATTGTGTCGGTATTCATGCTGGTGGGCGGCATCGTGATCATGAACATCATGCTGGCGGTGGTCACCGAGCGCACGCACGAGATCGGCATTCGCAAGTCGCTGGGGGCGCGGCGGCGGGACATTCTGAACCAGTTCCTGGTGGAGTCTTCATGCCTGGCGGCGACGGGCGGACTGGCGGGGGTAGCGATCGCGTGGACGCTGGCGGTGCTGGTGCGCAACGTGACCGCGGTACCCATGGCGCTGCCTTGGTCGTCCGTATTTCTGGGGGTGGGGCTTTCGGGCATGGTGGGACTGTTCTTCGGCATCTATCCGGCGCGGCGGGCGGCGCGCCTCGATCCGATCGAAGCCCTGCGCGTGGAGAAGTAATTATGATGGCGCGTGTGGCGTTCGTCAATGGATTCGTGCTGGCGCTGCAGACCATCCGCTCGCACAAGCTGCGGGCGTTTCTGACAGTATTGGGAGTGATCATCGGAACGGGCACAATTATTGGAGTGGGCGCGATCATGACCGGCTTCGACGCGTCTATTACCGGAGTGCTGCGCAGCTTCGGGCCGAATTCGATCATCGTGTTCAAGTTTCCGGTGGGACCGCGGACGCACCGCTTGAGCCCGGAGGAGCGCACGCGCAAGAGCCTGACATGGCAGAATGCGGTGGATATCGGCGCGCGCTGCCCTTCGGTGCAGGACGTTTCGCCGATGCTGTTCGGTCCGGACGAGAGTTTGAACGCGCACTATAAAGCGAACGACATGTACGATGTCAACCTGATGGGCGTCGAGGAAGCCTATGCCCGGGGCGGTCAAGTCGATATGCACCTGGGGCGGTTCTTCACCGAGGAAGAGAGCCGGCGGAAAGCGCCGGTGGCGGTGATCGGCGCGGACGTGGAGAAGGGGCTGTATGCGAATGTGAATCCGATCGGGAAGACTATTACTGTAGACGGCCGCCAGTTGGATGTGATTGGCACGATGATCCGCCCGGCGGCGTCCTTCTTCGGTGACCAGGACACGCGCATCCTCATTCCGTACTGGATGATGCAGAAGATGTTCCCGAACGCGCGGGAGAATGCCATCGTAGTTACCGCCAAAGACGGCCAGCTTCCCAAGGCTTTGGATGAGGTGCGGACCATTCTGCGGATCGACCGGCATGTGCCGTACGATAAGCCCGATAACTTCGCACTTTCGACCGCCGACCAGATGGTGGCCGACTTCCGCCAGATCACGGCGATGACATTCCTGGTGATGGCGGTACTGAGTTCGATAGGGTTGTTAGTGGGCGGCATTGGAGTGATGAATATCATGTTAGTGTCGGTGACGGAGCGGACGCAGGAGATTGGGGTGCGGAAGGCCATCGGCGCGCGGCGGCGAGACATCATTTTACAGTTTCTGCTGGAGGCGTCGGTGCTGACCAGCCTGGGCGGAGTTGCGGGGATTTTGTTCGGCTGGATCATTTCGCTGATCAGCCGGTTGGTGTTCACATCGCTGCCGGCGGAGGTGCCGTTGTGGGCGGCGGTGGTGGGGATCGTGGTGTCGGTGAGCGTGGGGCTGTTCTTTGGGATTTGGCCGGCTTATAAGGCGGCGCAGTTGGATCCGGTGGAGGCGTTGCGGTACGAGTGAGGCGGGTTTCGGGCAACAGCAATCCCAGGTGGTCGGTTTGAGGCCACGCAGGCAAACTTTCGCTCCGCAAGTCCTCGTTCCTACGGAGTGCCGCTGGCACTTCTACGACAGGCGTCCTGTCGAGTTCATAAGTGCTCGTCAGCGCATTGATGCTCCCTGATCCGGGACTTTCAATTGAGGCGAAGGGATTGACCGGGGAGCTATCCCCGATCCGTCCAAAAAAGTTCAATGTCTCCCTGATAGGCACGATACAGTTCCTCGGCCGTTTGCCGATACCGCCTCATCCGAACCGTCCGCTGGATGGGATTCTGGCCGGCTAGTACTTCCTTCAATTCCGGGAGGCGACGACTGGACCGATCAGGAGCCTGTTTACTATAGGCTTGATTTGAATGTGCTTCTCCCATTCTAGTGGCATCGCGTCTTTCAAGGCGTCAACCAAGAAATCCGTCGTCGCTTGGCGGAGCGAATCGAGGCCGCCTCGGGATTCCGAGGAGAATGGACGCAGTTGATGTAGATTGTCTCTGGTGTAAAGGCGGAGCCGCCTCAAAACGTTGTAAATCTCCTCTCCGGGTTCCGCAACCGAAGGATATCGAACCAACTCGTTCAACAGGATGCCCCATGGAAACAGCCTCTTGAAGCGTGAGTCTTCACGAACATAGGAAATATTGAGTCCTTGGAGACACGCATCCTCGCGCAACCAGTGGCAAATGTAAACCGGATCACTTGGCAGATCTAGGAGGTATTGATAACCCTTGACGAAAGCCCAATAGCCGTACGCCAACGGAAAATCTTTAAGGTCCTCCTTGCCCCACCGCCTCCTTGAAATCGAGTCGATGCGACTCGGGGCCGTCTGCATCGCCGCGTCGATAAGCCGCAGTAGCTCATGAGGGAGCGATGACTTCAGAGCCGCTAGCGCCGCTCGCATATCGCTTTCCCGATTATTGAGCCAAAACTGTACCATGAGGTCGTCATAGCTGAGCTGAAACCGGACAAAGTTAGCCAGCAGTTCGGCGTTGGTCAAGTGCTTCAACGCGGCGTATCGGATTGTCGGTGACCCACGACGCGAACGCTCTGCTCATTAAGTGATCACGCTCGGCCGCATCAACACTTTGGATCAAGTGCTCGGGCGGACACACAACAGCTTTCACTGACGGATCGTCGGCGGCAGCGGCCCACGCCCGGATCACTGGGTCGGTGAGCACCAACTCCTTCGGCCGGTGAAAATATACGGCTGTGTAGTTGCATACGACCGTGCATACATATTCGAACGCGGCCTCTGCCATTGGATCCACGAGCCGACATAGGCCCAATGTTTTAGGGCTGCCCGGCAATCGGCAATGTGAGTCTGCAGCTATAAGCTGCGTCGTGTCTGCACAAAATATTCCTGGCTCAAGTTCCCCTGGAATACACCTCTGCTTCGAGGTCGCCCAAAAGGATTGTACACTTAATTAACAACATAGTTGTCGCAGCAGCGTAGGGGTTTTGGCGCGCGCGGAGGGACAGTCGTTTCGGCGAGCGTGAAGAAATAAGGATCTGTCCGCCTTGGGTAGCTGACAGACGGCGACGGCGCTTATCGTATCTGCTCTACCATCTAATTGGTTGGGAGGCGTCGGCGGCCTGGATCGCCGAAGCGCCGGCGACGAACTGCGTTGGGCGCTGGCGGACGCACTCCAGAGTAATGAGTTGCGGGTCACCTTCGTAGTGGATGCGGATCTCGCTTACCACCGGTTTCCGCCGATCTCGCCCTTTCGCCAAAGCTCCCCTAAACGGTAGCGTTCCAGCCACAGTCTCAAATCTGCGCGCGAGAGGCGCTTGAACGAGGTAGCGTTTTCGAAATCGCGTTCGCATACAACCACCGCTTCCGGCTTTCCCGATAAGGCGTCCACCAACGCGTCGGAGTGCGTAGTCACGATTAACTGCGTGCGCTCAGCAGCGTCCCGCAAAACTTCGGCGACCAATAGCAGCGCGTCGGGGTGCAGGCCGAGCTCCGGTTCCTCCAGACAGATCAGGGGTGGCGGATTGTCGGGGAGCAGCGCGGCCATCAGACACAAAAACTTCAACGTGCCATCCGAAAGGCGTACCGCTGGAACTGGCTGCTCAATACCCTTTTCCTTGACGGCAACGCGGGCGACGCCGGAATCCAGCCCTACGCGCACGCTTTCAAACTGATCGGCGAGCCGCCTGAGATACGCATTGACCCGCTCGATCGTACCGTTGAACTGCATCTCATGCAGGACCACTGCCAAGTTGTAGCCGGTCTCGTCCAGGAATTCCTTTGGAAGGCTTGTGTGGGCGCCCGTGCGTGCCTGCCCCAGTGGCCCCGTATCGAAGGTTCTATAGATTCGTATCCGGCGAAGCTCCTTTCCAAGCCGTGTGATGGGCGTCCGGTCTAGCGGGTCCCTGACTGCGGAGAACACAGAGGCGTGGGAGGCGATGGGGGCTGTCTGCGCCGCGGGCCCTCCGTTATGCGGCCGCTGTCTGAACTTAACGCTTGCAGCGGTTCTTTCGAAGTAAACGCCCGCGCCGCGGTGTGCCGCGCCGCGCAGACTCTCTCGTTCGATCACGAAGGCCCGGTCGGCGGAGGAGAATTCCAGCGCGTATTCGAGTGTGCCGGAATCCAGCGTCAATTCGCATTCGATCCCGCCGACGCCGGGCGGTCCGTTTTCGCCCCTACGAATCCAAGCGGGAGCGCCGCCTCCGCGGAGTATCGCGCCGTTTAGGTCTTCCGGCGCAGCCCGCAGCAGCCCGATGACGTCGATAAGGTTCGACTTGCCCGCGGCGTTCGGACCAATCAAGACACTCAGCGAATCGAGAGGGAGCTTCACATCCTTAAAGCTCAGGATGTTCTTCAGCCTGATCGATTGGAGGAAACACGCCACACGATTATTGTATGTGCGATTGAGATCCGGCGGCGAACTCACGGTGAGGCGAAAATGAAGGGATGGCATTGACGGTTCCGGACCGGCTGGCGGCCAACTGCCGGAAGACGCCCCAGCGCATGGCATGGCTCGAACGGCTGCCCCACACGCTGCGAGACCTGGAGCGCCGATGGTCGTTGGTACTCGGCGCGCCGTTCAACGAGGAGACGAGTTGCGCGTGGGCAGCACCGGTCGCGCTCGCTGATGGGACCTCGGCGGTACTGAAACTCGGCATGCCCCACATGGAGGGCGCCCACGAAATCCAGGGGTTGCGCTTCTGGGACGGAGATCCAACGGTGCGACTCCTTGAGGCCGACGATGAACTCGGCGCCATGCTCATCGAGCGTTGCCAGCCAGGGACCGCGCTGCGCGGGGTGCCGGAGTCCGAGCAGGACATGTTAATCGCCGGCCTCCTGCGCCGGCTCTGGCGCTCGCCTCCGGCGCCGCACGTCTTTCGTCCATTGGCGGCTCTGACGGCGTATTGGACTGACAAGACTCTATCCGACGTCCAGTTGTGGCCCGACGCAGGGCTGGTTCGAGAGGGCCTCGTTTTGTTCAAAGAGTTACCG
>DATNMW010000102.1:0-10370 GCA_035602155.1 Bryobacteraceae bacterium
CCTCTATAAGCGGTTCACTGCAGCGTCTTGCCGATCTCTTCGAAATAAGTCGCCGAACGACATGGCCTTTCCACAGCCACAATCCAGAAAGGACAAGTACAGGAACATAGACAAACCGAGTGACTGGGGCGTAGTTTGGAATTTGGTCAAACGGACTGTAAATGTAACCGATTATCGGAATACCCAAGACGATGTGAATCCAGCGAACAATCGAACGTTTGGTGGCTTCTTTCATGATTAATTTGTCCTCCATTCACGACTCTTGAGCCGCCTGAGGCGGCCGGTCGGGCGTTTCAATACCGAACTGCTTGCCGTACTCCGCTTTCAGCCGCTGCCAGCCGGACTTCATCGCCTCGCCGAGGACGATGGGAGTCTCGCTCAGTAGCCGATCCAGAACATCCAAAGAAATGTGCCACCCGGCAGCCCCCATTGAGATGAAGCGGCGATCGATGCTGTGCCACAGCGTCAGACGCGTGCCGCCACCACTGGCTTCGAGTTCCCACCGGATATCGCTGTACTCGAGCATCGTGGGAGCGTCGGCTCGCGTCACCTTAGTTTCCTGCGGTGTGGGGTTTCCCACCCAGGTAAGCTTCACGGTGGATCCCACCGTGCCCAGGTTCCCATCGACCACAAAGGGAGCCCACTCGCGCAGATGTGCCGGGTCGGTTATTGCCTGCCAGACTTTCTCCGGAGAATGGCGTAGTTGGCGGACGAGAATGAGCGTCCACTTGCCTTCGCCCTTCTGTACCTGCGCCCCGCTGGCCGGACCCGGTGTGTACTGCGCGAGATCGTTCACTTTCTCCTCCTTAGCTTGATTCTTCCTAGCTTGACCAGCGTGCCAACTGGGTGAGCTGAATCAGATTGCCGCAGGTGTCGTTCAGCATCGCAATGGTCGAGGCGGTCACGCCGGTGGGCGGCATCGTGAATTCGGCGCCGCGGGCCTTGATCCGCTCGTAGTCGCCCTTGACGTCGTCGGTGAAAAACATGGCCGCCGGCTGGCCCTGTTGAAAGATCGCCTGCTGATACGCTTTGGCCGCGGGGTTGTCGTTCAGCGCCAACTGCAGCTCAGTGCCGTCCGGCTCCTCGGGCGAGGCCACGGTCAGCCAGCGAAAGGGGCCCTGGCTGAAATCGCTTTTCTTGGCAAAGCCCAGTACCTCCGTATAGAAGCGCAGGGCCTTGTCCTGGTCGTCCACGTATACGCTCGTCACTTTGATTTTCATTTCGTTTCTCCTTTATCACGTTCGCGGTTGGGCCGCGTCATTCCTGGAACCCTCGGAGCGCCGCGCCAGGTCCGGTGTGGACGGCGGCTTGAAAACCGCCTCCCCCTAACCCGCCGCTCCATCTAAGGACGCTCCTCATTCATGCCTTGTGTGCGAAACCGAGCCATCGGTTAGTGAGTGTGTGTCAACTTGAACCGGACCGGAGCAAAATCGACGAGGACCAGCGCGCCGAGAACCGCCCGCCCGTTAAGTACGCGGAAGGCGCCGGTCGACGCGGGCGGAATCGGCCTCGCAAACAACAGTCCATACGCGATGAACGCGGCGACCCCTCACAGCACCACATCTCACAGCACCACATTGGTGGGAAAAAATTGTACTCGCCCCGCACGATGTGAAAGACAGCCGCGAGGATCATGACCAGCGTCAGGCCGATGGCGGCAATCGGCGCGAGCTTCGGTTCGACTCCGGCGATCGCCGGCAGGATCGGGCCCACGCCTCCCAGAAACTCACAGATCCCGATGAAGATGCACAGGTCCTGCGGCACCGCGGAAAGCCAGGGCATTTCATGGAGCGCCTGGTTCCACAGGGCCGGCTTCAAAGGGATCCCACTCGCCCAGATGCACTGGCTCGGTAAGCGCCTGCCAGACTCTTTCCGCGGCCCGGACCCGGTACGTACTGCTTGCGATCGTTCATCTCCTTCTCCTTGTCTTCCCTTTCGTCGGTGTTAATCGATCCATGCGGTCGAGGTGGCGTTCGAGAGCATCTACATGAGCGGACCAGAACCGGCGGAACGGAGCCAGCCAAGCATCCACCTCCTGAAGTGGTTCAGGTTTCAGTCGATACAGACGGCGCTGTGCGTCGACCGTGGATTCCACGAAACCGGCCTCGCGCAGCACTCGCAGGTGCTTTGACACGCTCGGCTGCGGCATACGAAGCTGACGCTCGATCTCTCCAACCGATTGTTGTGACGAGGCCAGGAGGCTCAATATCGCGCGGCGGTTCGGCTCCGCAATGATTTCGAACACAGATTCCACTCTCTTGGTATACTCCACAGAGCATATACCTGTCAAGGTATATTTTCAAACGGCGAGTGGGGGCGGCAGCCTTGTCCTCGCCTCACGCTGAAGCGACCAGAGCGCAACGCTCTGAACCGCACCCGCCGAAAACGCATCGGACGGTGCATCCCACCGAGGGTTCGGGCCGACGTTGGCGCGGAATATTTGGGCAAGAAACACGGCATTGAGGCGGCAAAGAGACGGTGCGGCAATGGATGATCCGGGGCAAGCTATGGCGGGCCAACGAACAGAAGGTGGCGACGGTGCACGTGTGGCGGCCGCGGCGGAGCCGCTTTGGGGAACTGGTGCAGTGGGACGCCAGCGCGCACGACTTGCGGAGGGGCGGGGAGAGAAGCTGTATCTGATCGCCATGATCGACGCCGCCGCCAGCCGGCTGTTTGCGCGGTTTGCCCGGCACGACCGCGGAGAACATGAAACTGCCGTGGAGTTACCTGGAGAAGTTCGGACGGCCGCTGGCGTTTGATGTGGAGATGCCGCCGATGCAGATTGGCCGGGCCCTGGAGTGGCCCGGTGGATTTTCACCCAGGCAGCCAATCCGCTGGGCAGGCGCCGCTCTGGTTTTGATTGGTGAATCCCGCCAGCCGGCCCAACGGCGGAGGCGAGCGCTGGCGGGGAGTTCAAGATCGTTTATGCACTTGCCAATGCGAATTGACCGGCGAATCTTGATATTCCCCACATTTCTAAAGCCAGAGAATGTTTTCGCACGCGGAACCTCAAGCGGAGCCACGGCGATCAATTCAATTACCAGCGTTCGAGCGGGTTCACGGCTTGAAAGTTGGCACGGTTGACCCTGAAATGATGCAAGCGATCGTCCTTCTGCATCGGCTACGCTACCAATGGTTTTGCTTGAAATCTGCCCTTGTTGGAGGAAGCCGCCGCCGAACATTTCGCTTGTTCGACTGGACTCCGCCAGCCGATTGTCCTTCCTTCTGCTCATTACCCGAGGGCTTCGGCTGGCTCCGACATTTTGCCCGAGGGGCGTTACAGCCAAAGCCGATAGACCACAAACGGCGCGAACCTCCCAACCCGCGCTAAAATCGAATGAGGAGCCGCACGGCTCCCCACCTCAAGATCATGAGCCCCCGGCAGTCCGCCGTCCCCCCACCCCGCGGGACATCATCCCGGAAGTCGTCCGGAACATGCGCGAGGGCCTGGAACCCCTGCATTACACCACGCTGCCGCCCGGCTGGCGAGCCTGTGTAGAATCGCTTCGCAGAGCGGGAGATCGCCCGAGAGTACACGACATGGGAAGTCCGGATCTTCGCCGGATCTGGGCAGGTTCGTCGCTCCCAACTCTTTGTGAGATCTTTCTCACGCCCACCCACTAACCATCCAGAGGGGCGCGGCCCTGCACAGTACCCGCACGTCAAACAGAAGATTCACATCCGCATTGGCCTCGCATGCCCCGTTTCGCCACGCCGCCCGACCCCAGACACCCGCACCACCCATCTCACTCCTTCCACTCCAAAATTTGGCTTCCTCATTCCTGGGAACATTGCAAACAAACCACTTATTGGCTTTGTTTGGCCGAAAACTGCGCATCTGGCGCATCACTGGCCTCCGCCCAAAACTGCACAATTCCGCCCAAAACTGCCCAATTCCCCCTAACAACCTTACCCCCCCACCCGAATGCTAAAATCGTATGAGGAGCCGCACCGCTCCCCACCCCAAAGATCATGAGCACCCCGGCAGTCCGCCGCCCCGCCACCGCGCGGGACATCATTCTGGAAGTCGTCCGGAACATGCGCGAGGGCCTGGAACCGCTGCATTACACCACCCTCCCCCCGGCCATCTACCATGTCTACCTGCATCCCGAGGATTTCGAGCGCCTGCGCGGCATCTTCCCGCGCATGCATGAGGAGACCCGCCAGGCGCTGGACGCCGAGCTTGCCGAACTGAATCGCGCGTCCTTGGGCGAGCGCCTCAAGCTGGCGCGCAAGCCCGCGTCCAAAGTGGTGGCGCCCGATGGCGGCTGGCGCATCGAGTTCTTCGAGAATACCGACGACGACGTTGAAGCCGGCGACATCGTCATCTACTCCGAGCTGGCGCTGCCCGCTAAGCCGGAATATGGCGCCGGCAGCATGACCAAGCGCATCAACACGCGCCGCACCGCCAGCGAGGTGACCGCTTCGCAAAAATACGAAGAACAGCGGCCCGAAACCCTGCCCGGAACCCCCACTGAAAACCTGGCTGAAACAAAAGAAATGGAGGCCTACGCGACCATCGAATACGAGGATCAAACCGGCCCCCAAACCTACCGCATGGCCAAGAACCAGATCGTAATCGGGCGCGGCGGCCGGGACTACTGGACCGACCTGAAGCTGACCACGCTCCCGGATGTTTCGCGCGAACACGTGCGCCTGCGCCGCGACGCCGAATCCGGCGCGTTCTTCATCAAGGATCTCAGCCGCCTGGGAACCAGTGTCGATGGCAAACAGATTCCCACCAGCGTCGAATACGTCGATGGCGAAAAGCGCGACAAGAACGTGGAAGTGAAGTTGCCCGCCACGGCGCGCATTGGCCTCGCGGAAGTAGTCTTTTTGGACTTTCGCGCGTCTGTCCCTTCATAGATGCCCGTCAAGACCAACCTCCGCTGCGCCGGCGAGAGCCATGTGGGCATGCTGCGGCAAAACAACGAAGACCGCGTGCATCTCGACCCGGACCGCGGCATCTTCCTGGTGATCGACGGTATTGGCGGGCAGGCCGCCGGCGAAAAGGCCGCGGACATCGCCATCACCCGCGTGCGCGCACGGCTGGAGCGCCAAACCGGCACCGTGGAAGACCGCATCCGCGAGGCCATCACGGTGGCCAATAACGAGATCTTGCAGGCGTCCGCCACAAACCCCGAGTGGCATGGCATGGCCTGCGTGCTCACCGTGGCCGTCGCCGAGAACGGCCGCGCCGTCGTCGGCCACGTCGGCGATTCGCGCCTCTATAAAATCCACCGCGGTGAGATCCGCAAGATCACGCACGATCATTCGCCGGTGGGCGAGCGTGAAGACCGCCGCGAAATCTCCGAAGGGGAAGCCATGCGGCACCCCCGCCGCAATGAAGTCTTCCGCGACGTGGGATCGCAGGAGCACGCGCCGGACGATCCCGATTTCATCGAACTGCTCAGCATCCCGTTTGAGCCGGATAGCGCGCTGCTGTTGTGCAGCGATGGATTGAGCGACCAGGTGACTTCGGGTGAAATTCTGCGCACGGTGCTGGCCAATGCCGGACATCCCGGCGGCGCCGTGCATGAGCTGATCGAGGCGGCCAATCGCGCCGGCGGCAAGGACAACGTCAGCGTTGTGGTGGTGGAGGGCGAGCAGTTCGCCGCCGCGCGGGAGGCATCCCCGGGAATCGCCCCGCCCGTGGCAAGCGTGTTCGCCGGCAGGGGGGCCATGTTCGCCTATGGCCTCGTATTCGCATCTCTGGTCTTTGCCGCGTTGCGCTATTTTGGCCTGACGGATCGGCAGCCAGTGGCGCTTCCCGCGCAGACGCTCAGGGTAGGCGCGGGCGGCTTCGCCACGATCAATGAAGCGCTGGCAAAGGCCCGCGCGGGCGACACCGTCGAAGTCTCCAGCGGCGAATACGCGGAGCAACTCCGGCTCAAAAACGGAGTCACTGTTAGAGGACGCTTGCCCGATGTGCCGATCCTGCGCGCCGCCTCCATCGAAAACGGGCCAGCCGTCGCCGTCGTGGCGGAGGGCGTCCGCGGCGCGCGCGTCTCGGGCTTCCGCATCCGCGCCGATGAGAAAGCGCAGCTAGCCGCCGCCGTAGTCATTTCGGATTCCGACCTCGAATTACAGGACACCGAAATCGTGGGCGCGGCCACCGGAATAGAGATCCGCGGCAAGTCCACGGCGCTGCTGCGCGCCAATTCCATCCAGGATTGCCGCGACACCGGCATGAGAATATCCGGCGATTCCGCACCGTGGCTCCTGTACAATGCCATTCTGCGCAACGGCCGCCGCCCACACGATCCCGGGCCGGGCGTGCTCATCGAAGCCCCCGCGCATCCCGTGCTGATCGGCAACACCTTCGCGGACAACGGCGGCGAACCGGTGCGTATCCCGGAAGGCATGGACAAAGACGCGATTACGAAGTTCAACTTTTTCCTGCCCGCCACCAAGCCGCCCGCGCGCAATCGGGTAGGAGCGCCGCACTAATGGTCATCCCCGAGAGACGCAAGGTCGGCAAATATGAAATCCTGCGCAAGCTGGGACGCGGCGGCATGGCCGACGTGTACCTGGCCCAGGACCCCGAACAACAGCGCACCGTGGCGATAAAGGTGATCGAGCAAGGGACTGATGCGGACTCGCGCGAAACCATCGAGGCGGAACGGCGCGGCTCCCAATTGCAGGCGAAACTTGCGGAGATCGACTCGCGCGTAGTCAAGATTTTCGACGCCGCCGACATGGATGGCTACTTCGTGGTGGCCATGGAATACGTCGAGGGGCAAGACCTTTCCGATCTTATGCGCCACGGGCCCGCCGCCCCCGACGATGCCGTGGACATCGCGCTGGCCATCTGCCAGACGCTGGAGCATGCGCATTCGCTCGAAGTCACCATCGACGGCAAGGATTGCCGCGGCATTGTGCATGGCGACATCAAGCCCAAGAACATCCGCATCGACCACGAAAACCGCGTGCGCGTGCTGGATTTCGGCATTGCCAAAGCGCTCTCGCTTTCGCGCAAGCTGACTCGCAACGAGTTTGGCAGCGTGCCCTACGCCTCGCCCGAGCGGCTGGATTCGGGCGACGTGAATTCCATGTCGGACCTCTGGTCGCTGGGCGTGCTGCTGTACGAGCTGGTGACCGGATCGCAGCCCTACCAAGCGGAAAGTACGGAGCGCCTGGAGCGCATGATCCGCTCCCGCATTCCCGCTCCGCCCGCACCGGACCCCTGTCCTGAACCGCTGCGCCGCATCCTGCTGAAGAGCATGGATCCCGAACCCGAGAGGCGCTATCAGTCGGCCGCCGATCTGGCCATGGACCTCGTGGCGTTTCGGGCCGGCGCTCCAGTCCGCGCGGAATCGTCGGCGGAAACCGACGAAGACGCCAACGCCACCCGCCGCACGTTCCGTCCCGCGTCCGCTGCGGGTGCCGCTGTTGACGAAGCCACCCGCCGCACCGCGAAGCCCGTCAAATTCGGGACCCGTGCGTCTGTTCCCCCCGCCGTCAAGCCCGTCAGCCGCTTCGGATAGCAGGTGCGGCGCGCCTTCGTGATGTTCGCCGGGCTGGCGCTCGCCTACATTGTGTATGCCGTGACGTCGGGCATAGTCCTTTGGCGGCATGGACAAGACCTCGATCGGGATATCCACGCCGAAGTGCTGACCGATCCGGATGCCATCTGGACCCGCTGGGCCGACATCTCCAAGGGCAACGCGCAGGCGCTGGCGTTGTTTGCGCCACGCCGCTCGGTGAAGAAGAAGCTGGCGGCAGCCGCCGAACGGGTGATCGGCACGTACCGCAATAGCGACACGCAGCCAGTGTACGAAAGAGATTGGGAGCGCGCCAAGCTATACCTCGCCAGGGCGCTGGAGATCGATCCCGCCGACGAAACCGTTCGCGGCGAACTGCGGCTTTGCGAGGGCCAAATCGACCGCATCAACGGCGTCAGCCATCACAATGCTGCGGTGTTGAATGAAGCTGTTGAGAAGTTTGAGGAGGCCGAGCAGGCCCTGCCCCGCTCGCCCGATCCCGAGTTGGGCCTGGCGGGCGTTTATGTTTACGGCTTGAAGGATATCGACAAAGCCTACGCCGCATTGCAGGAGGCCGAGCGGCGCGGGTACAAACTCGGCAATCGCCAGAAGGCGCAACTGGCCGATGGCTATCGCGACCGTGGCGACCGCCTGTGGTGGGACTCGCGCGACGTCCGCGGCCTGCCGCAGGAAAAGGACCAAATCCAGAAGGCCGCCGACGACTACCGCCGCGCGCTGGAGCTGTACCAGGGCATCGTCCCCTATAGCAGCGCCAACGTCAACATCGTGCGCGTGCAAGGCAGCCTTAGCGCCATCGAATACCGGCTGGCGCAGTTGCAAACGGCTGTTGCCGAGCCGCGACCGTAAGGGAGCGGTTTTCGCGCCCAGGCGAATGCCGTAAATTGCATCCCGAAACCAAGACCTGCGGGTGCGCGTTGGTCCTGTTAGAACATTCGACCGTGACCTTCATCGGTCGGGGATAGGCAGGTTAGTCAGTAACATCTTCCCCCCGCTGGCCGCCACCGGAAACAGCGCCGCTTTCCCCACCAGCTTTTCGAACCTTAGCATGGCGTAGTCGCTGGCCACCACATAGCACCGCCCCGAGTCCAGCCACAGGGTCTTCCATTGCGTGTCGTCGATAAACACGTCCGGCGCGCCCGGCGCGTAGGATCCGTAGATTATGTTGTTGAACCGCCCATTCAGCAGCAGCGCCGTCCGGTTCGTGTAGAAGAACACGGAGGAGAATGTGTAATAATGATGGTCCACAATCAACTTGCCTGCGGGAGCGCGCAGCAACGCCTCCGCCAGCGGCCGCGACGATAGATACGGGTCGAACGCCACCATAGCAAGGCGGGCGGCGTGGAAGAATAGCACCATCATCAATGCGGCAGCGACAAACGCGCGCTGGCCGGTGGCGCGTAGCGTCCCAAGCGCACCCGCCAGAAACGCCACCGCGGCCACCGCCAAAGGCAAGCGCAAATACGCGAACGATGCCAGCGTAAGATCTTCCATATGGCTGAGTGACAGCGTATAAGTGCCGGGACGCTGCGAAAGCGCCGTCGCAATATCGCCGGGCGCGGGAATATTCCGCACCAGGACAAAGATCGCAATAAGGGCCACGGCGGCGCATCCGGCGATAACAGAAATCGCGCGCGTGCCGCGCCGCACCCAGCCGCCTCCCACCGCCATTGCCGAACCGAGCAGCAGCGCCAGTGCCGGATAGCACGGCATGGTGTAGTATTCCTGCGTGGTCGAAAAGGTGAAGAAGACCAGCATGAACCCTGTCCAGCACAGCGCCAACAGCCGCGTGCGCCCGGCGCGATCCACCGGCTTGAATGACAGCCTTGCCACCGCCGGGAAATAGACGCTCCAGGGAAACAGCCACAACAAGTGGAACAGCCAGAAATATACGCGCGGCACGGTATTGTAGTCGCGCGGAAAGCGCAGGTTCAGGAAGCGCAACACCTGTTCGTTCATGAAGTAGAACCACAGAAACCCGTGATATTCGCCGGGCGCGCTGTGGAAGCTGAACGAGAAATACGGCGGATTGCGCAGCGTGGCGAGCACGTGCCAAGGCGCCGCAATCAGCAGAATGACCGCCAGCCCGCTAAACGGGCGCAGCCGCTTCCATATCTTCGCGGCAAACAGTTGGCGCGTCAAGAAAAGATAGATCGCGGCGGCGGCAACCGGAAACACCACTGCCACGGCGCTCTTCAGCAGCAGGCCAACGCCCAGGCTGGCGGCCAAAACGAACGCCCACAAACGCGAACGCGGCTCATCCTCGTCCAGCGCGCGCAGAAACGCCCACATCGCCAGCGCGATGGTCAGCGTCAGCATCACGTCGGGAATCAGCACGCGCGTGAACAGAAACAGCCCGACGCAAGTGGCTAAGATCAGGCCTGCATAGAACCCGGCGCGGCGTCCAAACGCCCAGACGCCGAACGCCGCGGTCAGCCAGCACAACCCCATGGCGGAGAGCGCCACGGGAATGCGGGCGGCCCAGTCATAAGCACCGAAGATCTGGTAACTGACCGCCATCGTCCAGTTAATGAGCGGCGATTTTTCCAGATAGGGCACGCCATCCAGGCGCGCCGTCACCCAGTCACCGGAAGTCAGCATGTTGCGGGCGATCTGCGCCTCCACGGCGTCCGCATCGTCCATCAGCGATGGAGGGGAAACCATGCAACCCAGATACACGGCGCCGGCGAACAGCAGGACGGCTATATAGATGTAGAGATGCCGGTCGGCTGACGGTTGCGCGCGGTTGCCGGCGTCGTTTGTATTTGCCATCTCCTCATCCATAAGAACAGGATCATCAGCCCCCACAGATGATACCCGAGATTGGCGCGGCGTTCGAGGTGCCGGCGCATGCAGTCTTCGATGGCG
>DATNMW010000103.1:0-10629 GCA_035602155.1 Bryobacteraceae bacterium
TCCGGTTCGCGATCTATTTGCCAGCCAAGCGGGCCACGCCACGCCCAAGGTGGACGTGCGCGCCGCGGTGTTCCGTGAGGACAGAATTCTGCTGGTTGAGGAGCGCTCGGACGGCCACTGGTCGCTGCCAGGCGGATGGGCCGATGTGCAGGAGTCTCCGGCCGAGGCCACCGTACGGGAGGTGCAGGAGGAGTCCGGCTATCAAACGCGAGCTGTGAAACTGCTGGCGGTGTACGACCGCAATCGCCACGGCCATCCGACTATCGCGTTCCACGCGTACAAACTCTTCTTCCAGTGCGAGCTGATCGGCGGCGCGCCGGCGTCAAGCCACGAAACCTCGGGCGTGGATTGGTTTACCGAAGACCGCCTGCCGGCCCTATCAACCACACGCGTCACGGCCGCGCAGGTTCACCGCTTCTTTGCACACTACCGGAATCCGCGGTGGCCCACCGACTTCGACTGAGTCGGCGCTCCACTCATACTTCACCGGCCGTAATGCGCGTGAGCGCGATCTTCCATAAGGGCCGCTGGTTGTCGAGAAACACTGCAAGATTGCAACCCGCGGGATGCGCGGCCGAAGGGGCCAGCAGCGCTTCGATACCATTTTCCCATGCCCGCAGTCCGATCTCACGAGTGATTAAGCAGCGTGTTCCGATCAACTCTGCCCGCGCGATCCCGGCATGGCGCAACAATCTTGTATTCGTCAGGTCCAGCACGCGGCTGAGGCGCATCAAGATGGACGCTTCCACAAACCCGTCCCTCGGTGCGACCGTGAAATACTTAGCCATTTCGCGCCGGGCAGTCTCTTTGGAAAGCGATGTGTACAGCGTTCCGAAGTAGCCGCGTATGTTGTAACGCGCGCCGTGCAGAAAGGAACGGCGCATCGAAACCAGATTGCCCCCGTACCGGTAAGGACAGATGCGATAGACGGTTCCCGAGAACTCGCTCGCCGGCGCCGTCCGGAAATACTTACCCAAGTCTGGCATCAGGCTGGGATGCCCCAACTCATTCGACCGATCGCTTCGAGGACGCGATCAAGCCCGCCGTCCTCGGCCATCAGATCGATTGGCCGGCGATCCTCCAAGGCAGGCACCGGATGTGTCATCCAGTGGATGGCGCTTTCCGTAGTGAACAAGGCGGTGAGTTCACGCCAGATGCGGTGGAGTTTTTCCTCGCGTTGCACGTCGAGGGGTCGCGGCGCTTTCGGCGTTCGCCGCCGCCGTTCAACGGTCCGCCGGTGCATGCCAAGAATACGGGCCACTCCAGCCGCGCCGAGCGCCTCTTCGACCGTGAGATCCCGCGCATGTGGAACGGTTGCCATTGGTTTCACAATAGCATAGTCTGCGGCGAATGTTCCGACATATGCCGCCTGGCCGCCGCGCTCACTTCATCACAAAATCCCACTCTGCCGACGCCCGCGCCATCACCAGCGGCACATCCCGCTCCAGCAGATACCGCCCCTTCACCAGATCGTCGGCCACGGCCTGGACCTTATCCAGATACGCCTGCTTACTGGCATATCGCTCCTCGACCGACAACCGCGGATCGCCCGTCTTCACCCGTTCAGCCTTGGTGCGCGCGAATGGAATGAACGATCCCGTCATGCTGTGTAACTCGTCCGGCGCGCCGATGCCCGCCGAGCGCAGGTTCCATCCGGTGTACGTCGCCAGCGGGACCGCTGTCGCCGGCATGCGGATGCCCGCCGTTTCATTGCCGTCCGCATCCACTTGCGGTACCCGCATGGGAAACGCGCTGCCCACTTTGGGCGGCTCAATCGTCACAATCCCAGCGCTGCGGAATTCTTCGCCGTAGTCCACGTGCCAAGCCTGTTGGATGCGCGTGGGGAACTGCACGCCCGGCACCTTCGGGAACGCCACCGCCGCCAGCGGCGTAAGGCTGCCGTCGGCGATCTTCGGATAACGCGACGGCGGCGGCTCCTCGCCGAACTGCACCCAAGCGTCCAGCGCCACCAGCAGCGCACGCAGGTTCCACTCGTAATTGTTGGGGTTCTGCAGGTTCTGCGCCTCCCAGCGCTCCGGCGGAAACGAGCTGGGCCCGTGCTGGCATCCGGCCAGAAAATAGATGCGGGTGTTGGGCGCCAGGGGCGCGTCCTCCGCGCCATCGAGCGTGGTGTGGATCAGCGACGCCGACCGCCCGTAATACTCATACGAAGTGTTCGTGTAGAAGATCTTGGGCACGGCGGCGGGCGGCGTGGCATGCGTCAGCAGGCCGTCCGTGATGCCGGTTTCGGAATCGGTCTCCGCCAGATCCGTGAACGGAAAAATATCGGTCGGATAAAACGTGTTCAGAAACGGGTGCCCGTCGCGCGAAGGCTGCGCGAACCGGTGATTGAAGCTTCCCCGCCCCGCCCCGGCTACGTGCGCCATGATGCCGTCGAAAACGCGCCGGCCGTGTTCGTCTTGATTGAAGCCATAATACAAGAACGTCCGCAGGAAACGGCCGCTCTGCGAAATTCCGAACCCGTACGCCCGCTTGATGTAGTCGTGTTGATCGCCTAAAATCGTGTCGTTCGGGATGCCGTAGTTAAAGAACGAGATCAGATCGCGCACCGCCGCCGGACCCAGCCCCACGATCGGCGGATCCTTGGACGTATACACCAGTTCGTAGATCTTGCCGGGTTCGAAGCCCGCCGGCATCACGATGTGGGTGCCTCCTTCGATGTGCCATGTGTCCCGCGCGAGCGCGCGGCGCGGGCTGTCGGCATGCTCGCGCACGGTAAGCGTCAAGCCAGGATCGTCCGGGTTCATCGCCGGATACGCAAGCTGGCTGCGGTCCCCCAGGGATTGCCGCATCGCCTTGTGATCCACTATGATTTCGGAGCGTACCAGCCCCGTGATGCCCTGCGCCACCGGCGCGTATAGGCGCAGCATGCCGGGGCCGGGAGGCACGTCGAATTCCCAGCCAAGCCACACCAGAGTGTAACCTTGCTCCATCAGGAAGTCGCCGCCGAAATAGCTCTGCATGGCCCTGCCGCCACGGTTCGATACCTCGAATAGCACCGCATGGTTTCCATGGCGGGGATCGCGCGGCTTCAGACAATAGAAATCCGCCGAGAACGGGACCAGCCCGTCCTCGTTCCGCGGCGCCTTGGCGATATCGGCGATGATCTTGTTGGCGGGCAGATTGGGATCCACCGCGAAATACGCTTTGCCGACGATGCGCTCGTAAGGGCCCGCGGAGGCGAAAGGCTTGCCGTCCAGTACGTCGGTGCGCTCGGAGACCTCGATGCGGAGCAGCGCCGCCGGCAGCAAAGCGGGAAGACAGATAAACAGAATCCACACGCGTTTCAGCATACTCTTCAGTGTAGGACAGGTTAATCTGAATGAAGAACATGCAAACCACCCATCCGATCTCTCTGTTGCCGATTGCAATTCTTGCCGCGACGCTGGCCGCGGCGGACCTCCCCACGGGCAAACCGGAGGACGCGGGCATGTCCTCGGAGCGATTGCGGCGCATCCACGAGGCCATCCAGCGTCACATCGACGCGGGAGAAATCTCGGGCGCCGTGACGCTGGTGGCCCGGCGCGGACGCCTGGTCCACTTCGAAGCGCATGGCCTGATGGACATCGAATCGAAGCGTCCCATGCAGAAGGACGCCATCTTCCGGATCGCATCCATGTCCAAGCCCATCACCGGCGTGGCGGTGATGATGATGCTGGAAGAGGGAAAGCTCCGGCTGAACGACCCGGTATCGAAGTTTCTGCCCGAATTCAAGGACTCCAAAGTGGCTGTGGCAAGAGGCGCCAGCGGCCAGTTCTACCTGGTTCCGGCGGATCGCGACCTAACCATCCGCGACCTGCTGACGCACACCAATGGCCTGATGACCGGCGGCGTCGGGTCGAAGGCGGGCCCTCCGCGGCCGGCCGCGGGCGACACGCTGGCCGCTTACGTACCCCGGCTGGCAGCGGTCCCGCTCGACTTCCAGCCGGGTACGCAATGGGCTTATAGCGGATTGGCCGGCCCCGACACGCTGTCGCGCATTGTGGAACTTGTGTCCGGGCAGACTTACGACGAATTCCTGCGCACGCGCATTTTTGAGCCGCTAGGGATGCGGGATACTTTCTTCTATCCTCCCGACGACCGGCGACCGCGCCTGGCCACACTCTATAGCAAGAGTCCCAATGGTTTGATGAGGGCGGAGAATCAGGACGGCTTCTCCCTGAAGACGTATTTCTCCGGCGGCGGGGGACTGATGTCCACGGCGGAGGACTACCTGCAGTTCGCGCAGATGCTGCTGAATGGCGGGGAACTGCACGGGAGCCGCCTGCTGAGTCCGCGGACGGTGGATTTGATGGAGTCCAATCAAGTGGGCGATATGTTCAATGGCAAGCTGGGACGCCCGGCGCACGGCATGGGCTATGGCCTACTGGTGGGCATCGTCGAGGACAGTGTGGCCGCGGGTCTGCGCGTCTCCACTGGAAGTTTCGGCTGGGACGGCGCTTATGGCACACAGACGTGGATCGACCCGCGGGAGAAAATGGTGACCATCGTCATGATCCAGACGCAGGTTTCGTCTGTGCAGAGAGACTTCGAGAATGCCGTGATGCAGGCTATCGTTGAGTAAGAAGTGTACAGGCAAGAAGCCTGTCCTACTCCCACTCGATGGTGGCGGGGGGTTTGTGAGTTAGGTCGTAGAATACTCCACTCACACCGGGGACCGAGAGTAGCTCGGTCGCGATAGAGTCGAGCAGGCCGGAGGGCATGCCGACCGACTGGGCGGTCATGCCATCCACGGAATCGACGGGACGGAGTACTACCGAGTCCGGCGCGCCCGCGGTACCGAGAGGAATCAGGACCACCGGGAATTGCCAGATGCTGCGGTCGAAACCGCTGGCGTGCGAGAGGCGCCGCACGATGGCATCCGCATGTCGCAGGCGTGCGAGGCGCTCGGGTGTGAGGGCGCTGATTCGCACGCACAGTTCCGGCAGCGGGGCCGTACTGCGCACGCAAGCGATCACGCGGTTGACACCGAAAATGCGATTGATCAGATCGGGGGGTCGGGCGTGATCGATCGCGTCGATACATAACACCTGCGCATAACTCCGGCTATCGCCCTGCACTCCGACGGAGCGAAGCGGCAAAATATAGCCTTCGGCGGTGGCCTGCAGGCCAGCGTCGATCTCTGAACACAGGCAGCGGATGGCCAGGCCCGGTCCGGGAAACGGGTGGCGGTCGAGAAGCTCCGCAGGCAGCCCCAACTCGCGGCCGATCTCGCGCACTTCATCCTTATAGTAGGAGCGCAGAGGTTCCACGATACGGCCGGCGTCCATTAGCTTTTGTATGCCGGGCACGCGATTGTGGTGCGTCTTGATGACGGCAGCCTTTTCGGTGCCGCCGGATTCGATGGTATCCGGATAGATGGTGCCCTGCCCGAGAATCCAGCGGCCATCCAGCAGATGGCGGGCTTCGAGGATGCGCTCCTGCACCCGTACGAACTCTTCGCCGATGATGTGACGCTTTTGTTCGGGGTCGCGCACGCCGGCAAGCGCGGCCAGGAACCGGTCTTCGGCGGACTCCACCGATAGGCCCGGCATGCGGCGCATGGAATCGGTTTCGCCTTCGCGCATCAGGCCGGTATCGACGTAGACTCCTTGCACCCGTTCCGGACCGAGGGCGCGCTGGCAGAGCGCGCACGCTACCGTGGAATCGACTCCTCCGCTGACGAAGAAGAAGACATTCCGATCGCCGACGCACTGGCGAATCTCGTCTTCGATCTGGGGTATGCGATGGCGCGGATCCCAATCGCGCAGGCAGCCGCAAATGCCGAACAGGAAGTTGGACAGGATATCGCGACCGCGAGTGGTGTGCGCGACCTCCGGATGGAACTGCACGGCGTAGAGGCCGCGGGCGGGCGCTTCGATGGCGGCGATGGCGCAGGTAGCGGTGCTCGCCAAGACGGAGAAACCAGGCGGCACGGCACTGACCAGATCGCGATGGTTCATCCAGATTTGCTGCGGGCCGGAGATGCCATCGAACAGCGCGCTGGTTGAGGCGCCGTTCGCAGGCAGATCCAAAGTGGCCAAGCCATATTCACCCTTGACGCCCAATTGAACGGTTCCACCCAGGAGATGGGCCATGAGCTGCTGGCCGTAACAGATTCCGAGCACGCGCGCGCCGCTCAGGAAAATGGCGGGATCGACTGTAGGGCTGGCTGGATCGTAGACGCTACTGGGCCCGCCGGAGATAATCAGGCCCCTGGCGCCGGCCAAATCGACCGCCGGAGTTTCGCTGGTGCGGACTTCGGAGTAGACTCCGAGATCGCGAACTTTGCGCGCAATCAGATGACAATATTGGCCCCCGGCATCCAGGACGACGATCTGGGCGGCCGTTTTCACCTGGCGAGTGCGGGCTCCTCCGGTTGCATGCGTTTGACGATGACTTTGCGCACCGAATCCACCAGCGCTTTGGCCTTAGGCATGGCGTCGATGGCGCGTTCCACTTCCGGATCGGTTTCGACGCCGACGCGCTCGCTTTCATCGAGGTTGAAGGCCGTGATGTAGATTTCGCGCTTGAGGAGGCGCTTGATGTAATCGGCATCCTGGGTGAATTCGGCTTCCGTGAAATCGTAGTTCTGCTTCAACAAATAGTCGTGGAATTCGTTCAGCGTGACAATGTCGGGGGACCATCCCTTGGGTAGCTTGGCGTCGTGCTGGCCGAAGTAGTAGCGCGTGAAGTTGAAGAACGCCGACTTCACCGCAAGCTCGGTCTGCAGGTGGTCGAACTTAGGCTGCGCATATCTCTCGTCGGGGGTGATCCCGCCGCCGCCATAGACGGTCCGGCCGCTATCGGTCATTTTCACGTCCTGCATGTCCTTAGGCTCGTCCTTGTGATAGTAGTAATCGAAGAACGATTTGTTGGTGTAATCCCGCTGGATCAGGCGGCCGCTGGGTGTATAGAAGTGCGCCGTGGTGAGCGCCAGGCCGGTGTTTTCGGAGAGCGGATAGACGGTTTGCACCAAACCTTTGCCAAAAGTGGTCTCGCCTAAAATCCAGCCGCGATCATGATCCTGCAAGGCGCCGGCGACGATCTCCGCAGCGGAAGCCGAGGAGCGGTTCACCAGCACGACGATGGGATAGTCATGCCCATGGTTCCCGTTCCTGGCGGTATAAACCTTTTCCGGCGAAGAGCGGCCATGGTGGGAAACGATGGTTTGTCCCTTTTGCAGGAATTTGTCACCCACCGCGACGCCTTCGTTGAGCAGGCCGCCGGGATTGTCGCGCAAATCGAGGACCAAGCCGTGGATGTTGTTCTCGCCGAGCTTCTTCAGGCCGTCTTCGAGCTCCTTGCTGGTGTTTTCGTCAAATTGCTCGATGAAGATGTAGGCGATGCCGGGCTTTAGCCAGATGGCGTTTTTCACGCTGAAACGCGCGATTTCGTCGCGGATGATGTTGAACGAGACGGGCTGATCGCTGCCTTCGCGTGAAACCACGACGGTGACCTGCGTGCCGCGCGGACCTTTGAGCAGGTCGGCGACCTCGGTGGTGCTGAGGTTGTCGGTGGGCTTATCGTTCACCTTCATGATGATGTCGCCCCGCCGGAGCCCTGCGCGGTAAGCCGGCGAGCCGGGGAACGGCGCGACCACGATGGTCTTGCCGTTGAAAGGCCGCACCTGCATGCCAACACCGAAGTAGTGGCCCTTCTGGTCCTCGCGCAAGAGCTCGTAATCGCGGGGATCGAAGAAATTGGTATGCGGGTCGAGCGTGCGGAGCGCGCCCGGGATGGCGCCCTTATAGATCGCTTTGTCGGGATCCACCTTGTCCGCGAAGTTCTGTTCCACCAAGCCGTAGACGTTGGTGAACGATCTCAGGCCGGCGCTGATGTCGTCGCCATCCGTTATGGTGGCGGCTGCCTGAACCTGGGGTCCGAAGATACCGCCGATCAGGGAGCATAGAAAAATGAGGCCGAGGAACAAAAGGAACGAGCGCCGCTTCTGAGGCATCCGGGAAACCATCCTTACCTTTGAGTATACCTAATGATTGGACGCGGTAGGAGGGCTTTCGGTGTCACGGAGTGCTTAACCGTTTTGGACAACCGGCCGGCAGAACCTCTCCCTGACGTTCGCGTCCGGCACGGGGTGCGCCGCGATCCGCTTCGCTAAACGGGGGCGGCGGCCAAGCGCTTGTCGATGGCGGCTTTGAACTCTTCAGGCGACTTGCCATGCGCAAACGACGAGGCATTGGGCAGGAAGGCGACCAACTCGCCATAGGACCAACGCTTTTCGGGCGGGAATGCCACATAGCCGAGAGCGTCGCTGAGGCGCCAGCTCACCTTCACCACGTTGTCCAGGCTGACTTCTTTGGGGACCGGATCTTCGTGGTGTACGGCGATGGCCGCGGCCAGTTCGTCGGGATAGTCCCAATCCTGGGCGAGGTAGCACCCCGCGAGACAATGGTCGATGTCGAAAAGATCCCGCTCGGTCTGCAGCAGATTAAATCCGAATTCCTGGGTGACTTCCAGCATCCGGGAGTATTCCTCCGGATAAGCGGACATCAAGCCGAGGGTGCCCAGATTATGCAACAGGCCGGCTGTATACGCGGTGTCGGCAGACAGTCCGGTGACGCGCGCGGCCTCTTCGGCGATCAACGCGGTGACCAGGCTGTGGATCCACACCTTGCGCAGCGCCGCTATGCGGACCGAGGACCGGATCATGCGATTGACGGCCACCAGGGTGGCCATGGTCTTGATGCGGTCGAGGCCCATCAGAACGATTGCCTGTGAGACGCTCTTGACCTCGTGGCGCACGCCAAACAGGGCGGAGTTCGCAAAACGAAGCAATTCCGCGGAGAAGGACGGGTCCATCTTGACGAGGTCGCCGAGTTCCTTGACGGCAACATCTTCGTGGCTGACAAGGGCGAGAACGCGCTGGGCGATCGCCGGGAAGGGCGGCAAGAGGCGTAGGGCCCAGGGTGCTTGCGGACGGGCGAGAAGTTCGGGCATAACGTTTCCTGATATCTTATCGGCGGATCGGGGAGGATGGATTAGGATTAGAGTCCGTTGCACGCAGGGGTGCATGCGCTACGTGGTATTGTCGGGGTCGTGACCATTACCCGACGCACCATTCTGGCCGCCTTGCCGGCCGTGGCTGCCGCGCAGGCCCAGCGCGCCCGCACACAGACCTGGAAACCCAAGCTGGGCGTTTTGTGCGAGTATTCCGACGCCAACCTGGAGTTCGTGAAGGCCGAAGGCTTCACCAGCATGCAATTGCGGCTGAATCCCGGCCGGTTGGACGATGCCGCGATCGCGGCACTGAAAGACAAGATCCAGCGCGCGGGGATCTACGTTTCGTCGCTGGCGGTGGACGGAAACCACATCGACCCGGATCCGGCGCGGCGCGCCAAGCAGAACGAATACGCCGCCAAGTGCATCGAGTTGTGCGGCAAGCTGGGAATCCCGAACATCGGCGGGCAGTCCGGCACTATAAAGGGGGAGCCGCTGGCCAAGCAGGTGGACGAAATCGTGCGCGTTTACACGGAAAAGTATTTTCCGTTGTGCGAGAAGTATAAGGTTCGCGTGCTGTGGGAGCCTTACGCCGGAGGGCCCAACATCGCCACCGGGCCGGTGGGTTGGGAAGCTCTGTTCAAGGCATTTGGGAACAGCCCGCACGTGGGACTGCAGTTCGATCCTTCGCACCTGATCTGGCAATTCATGGACCCCGTGCAGGCGGCGCGCGAGTTCGCGGATAAGATCTACGACGTGCATTTGAAGGACACGGAAATTCTCTGGCACGTGGTGCGGCGGGCGGGCATTCAGCCGGTGAATCGCGCGAACTGGTGGCGTTTCCGGGTGCCGGGTTACGGCTCGATGGATTGGAAGGGCTTTTTCTCGGTGCTGGCGGAAGTGGGATACAGCGGGGCCATGAACATCGAAAACGAGGACGAGTTCTTCTATCCGCCCTACAGCGAACGCGATTTCACGGAACAGTACAAGCGCGGCTTCCGCGTGGCGCACGAATTCTTGAAGACGCTGGTGCCGCCGGTTACGGCGTAGAGGTTGATCGTGAACCCAGCGTAAACTGCCGGGGAAAAGGCGCGCCCCCTTCCCTGTAAAGATGAGCCTCCTCCCATCGCTATACTCATGAGGTCGATAGAATATGAGCTGGCTTCTGCGAGAAGCTTCTGAACAAAACCAGCGTTTTCGCGCCGTTGCAGCGTCGATTTCGATAGCGGCCGGGATTCTAATCCGGGTGCTGCCGGAGCATTGGATCGAGCGTCAACTGGGCGTGAGCCCGAACGGCGCGAGTGGCCTTTTGGAGTTTCTGCTGGTGGCCATCCCTATCTCAGAGAGCATGGTCGGCGATCGGCGCGGCGGGTGTGACGACAGGTTCGACCCGGCTCTGATTCACATGCGCGGCACGGACGGGTTTCTCTGTCTGCCTTATAGGAGCTTCTTGGCGGCTGCGGCCGCCAGCACCAGAGTGTTCCGTAGGCAACGCCATCGTACCGGCGAGAACGGCGGCCACCAGGATCGCCGCGCCGGCCGCGCTCGGATTAGCGCTTGCCATGAACAGGTAGGGAGCCGGCGAGAGGGCCACGATGGCGAGCATTCCGCGCGCCGTTCTGGTTGACGCGGCCATCGCCAGGAGCGGCACAGCCGCGGCCATGTCATAGA
>DATNMW010000104.1:0-5982 GCA_035602155.1 Bryobacteraceae bacterium
CATTCTTCTGGCCGCGGTCCATGGGGCTCATCACCAGTATAGAAGCATTGGACAGCGCGGCGCGACACCTCGGCCGCGACCGGACTTGCGCACAAGTTCCCGCGTCTGGGCGAACAGTTCCCGGGGTCCCGCGAGAACTCGTTTGGGCGCGTCTAGCCTTGTCTAGCCGAGGAAATCGTCGAATTCGGAACGAGACTAGCCAAGCAGTTGCGAACTGGGTCAGTGCCCCGGACCGGGTAGCCTTCGATCGCCAACCGTTTCAGGGCTTCGCGGCCTGGCTCGGGGCGCTGAGCGATGTCATCGGTCCGGCCGCCGCCGGTTCGGAAGCGATGGCTTCGGAGGAGAGGCGCGCTTTCAGGGCCGGCCAGGCGAGCAGCCTGGGGAGAGAGCCGACGAAAAGCAATTTGGCTGGCGGCGCGCGGTGAACGATCCCGGTTGCCGGCGCGGCTTAGAGAAACGCTATCGCGAAGCAGCAAACGAATTTTCTAGCCACCTAAGCATCATGCCCTTTGTCGCGGGTCCCGTTGGGATCAGGCCGTTGCGAGAAGCCTTGGGGGCATTAGCAAGGGGCGAAAACAATCATTTTCACCCACACGATTCCACGAAGACCCAATGATCTCATGGTTGCCGATCACCCGGCCACGGAAAACAACCGCCCGGTCGGGAGAAGGCCCAATCAGAGTGCTGGCCTCTAAGTGTCAAGAGGCCGCGGGGCGGGGCTGCGGGGCTGCGAGAAGTCGCCCATCGCCTCGCGGGGAATGCGGCGGGTTATTGGAAAGAAGGAAGTTCCATGTTGTTCGGCTGGATGGCGCCTACTTCAGGGATAAGGGCCTCGCTGCAAACTATCCTGCGGTATTCGTCTTCTTGTGGCTGGCCGCTCATGCGGTCGAGCCAAAACCCGGAGGTTGTGTTGGCCGTTGAGGCGTGCGAGGCTTTTCAGCAGGTCCTCGCCGTTCACGCCGTTTTTTCGCAGCGAATTGAGCCCGCGCTGGAGTGCTTTGGTGAGCGGGTTGCGAACGCTTTTTCTAGGAGCGTGATCTGCGTTTTCTGATCCTCATCTTCCGAGGCGCGGAAGAGCACGCTCAGTTCGCGCATGAGGTAGCGCTGCGCCGACGTGAGCGAGGGAGTGTGTTGGCGCTCGGATTCCCGCTGCTTTACTTCCTCGTCGAAGGCGCTTCACTTTCATCAGGGCTGAGTCGTACCCGTCCGGCAGCGCTTGTCCCTGGAGGTCTGGCGCGCACGTAACCGCACCAAGCACGCGGGGCACGTCGCGCGATACGATCTCGCCGTCTTCATCCAATAGGAAAAGCTGCTGATACCGGCCCGCCTCGCAGAAAACGAACATGCCCTTTTGGTCGGATGGCTTCCCGGCACGGATGCCGTCGCGCAAGTTGGCAATGGGATCGTAATCTAGCGGGTCGTCGCTACGTAGCTGACGCAGGATCTCTTCGGCTTCGTTGAGGTCCAGAAATTCGTCGCCGTCGTCGGAATCCAGCGACTCCGACCCGAGCGATTCACCCGGATGCCGCCGTCTTTGTCATCCGCGTCTTCCTCGAAGAGGCCGCCGTTTGGATACGGCCCGACGCCGATCACGTCTCTGAACATGCCGCCTCGGTTGATCTTGATGATGCCAACGTCGTCCTGGGCGCCGAGGCCGTGGAAGAAAAGGTTGTACAGGCGCTCGTAATAGAAGCCCATCTCCTTGTCCCCGTTCTTCCCGTAGTCGGCCCACAGAGCGTTGAGATAGTCCTGATTGTTCTTGCCGCCAAACTGGAGCCAGCCCTTCTTCTGAATGAAGGCTATGAACATCATGCGGTTGAAGAGCCGCTGAGTAAACGGTGTTTGCGCTCGTCGTTCCCAAAGCCTTTGATGACCTTCTTCACGGTGTCGAAGGTGGCGTGGTACGCCCTGTAGAACTCCACGGTGACGGGCTCGACGTCGAAGGCTTGGTCGTGGCGTTCCTGTGATGGCGAGCGGCGATAGGCCGAACAGGTTCGGGCTGATAGAGGCGAGGTCAGGTTGAAGCGCCAGTTCGTCCGGGTGCTGTCCGAGAAGACGAAGAGGCCGTGAGGGATGGTTCTTCAAGAGCCTGGAGGCGACGACGCGCTCGTCGGAAAGAGAGAGCCGATCCTCGGCGAGGCGTGCGTAGAGGACTTTGAAGTCGCTGTCTCTGCCGCCGCTGGCAAGCAAAGTGGGATCGTCCGCGAGGAGTTCCGCGGCAGGGTTCGGCCAGTTTCCCCGGCCCGATCGCCTTATTCTCGCGGTCATAATTCAGCATGCTCCGAAATAGTTCCTTGAGCGGGGCCGTGCCGCGCAGGTTCTGGAGGAGGGCGAGTACGTCAGCTCGGAGGTCGGGTTGATCCGCTGGCATAGGTTTTCTCGATGGCCGCCGGGGCGCCGGCTTCGCAACCTGCTGGATCCAGTTGCGATCTGCGACCCGCTATTCTACTTGGATCGCCGGGCTGGTGGGGGCTCTAAACCCGGTGACTCTTTCAGCGCCGGTCCCGCGCGCCGTGCCAGATATGCCGGATTTCGACTATGTCTTCCGCCACGCGGAAGGCAGCGATGTACGGCAGGGGAGAGAAGACCAGTTCGCGCGCGCCGGGCTGCTACCCTTGCGTCCGCGGTGCGGGAGTCGACCAGGCTTCACAGCCGTCGTAAATGGTCTTCGCCACATCGCGGGCCGCTGTGGGATTATCGCGCCGGATATACTGCGCGATGCTGTAGATGATGTATTGGGCGGCCGGCGCTGTCCATCGCGGGCGCATCAGGAGTGCAATATTTTCTCGACATTGGCCCACACTTCCGCGTGCTCCACGAACTCGCCGCGCTCGGCGGCGGCGATGCCACGTTGCACGCCTTCGCGAAAGCGGCGTCGTCGTGCACAAGCGCAAGGCAGCCTCTTCACCAATTGTTCAGTGTCGGTGCCGCTATGATGGCAATTTGCAAGAGCTGAGCTTCCTGCTCGGGGGTGAAATGGGCTTCCATACGCCTTCAGGGTAGTGGTTGCGGCGCCTTGTGTCAACGAGGCATTTTGGCTTCAGGTGTCAGCGCGCTCAGGCCCGCTGAACCCCGTCCTGGGGAGAGAACCGCCTCCTGACGGTCGCGGCTCTGCAACGAAAACCGACCGGAGTGTGAACGCCAAGTATGGAGATAGCGCTACAATCCAGCCTGCACGGCGGCGATGCGCGCGAGCGCGGCCCAATCGAGATCGCCTTCGCCGCGGGCCATGGCGGCCAGGTACCGGTCGCGCAGCACGCCCGCGATCGGCATGGGCACCGCCGCCGATTCGGCGGCTTCCTGCACCAGGCGCAGGTCCTTGAAGCCCAGCCGCAGCTTGAAGCCGGCCGGCTCGAATTGTTCCTTGGCGATAGCGGCGCCGTAACCGCCGTACAACGGCGAATTGAACAGCGCGTTGTTGATAATCTCCAGGAATTGCAGGGCATCCACGCCGGACTTGCGCACCAGGGCGAAGGCTTCGCCCAGCGATTCGAGCGCGGCGGCGATCAGAAAATTGCCGGAGACCTTGACGGCATTGGCCAGCCACGGATCTGTGCCGACCACCGATGTGCCCCGTCCCAGCGCGTCGAAGACCGGCTGGCAGCGTGCGACCGATTCCGCCGGACCGGCGGCCACGATCCAAAGCTTGGCTGCCGCAGCCGCCTCGGGCCGCCCGAATACCGGCGCCGCGACATAGACCTGTCCGCGCGCGGCGTGCAGTTCGGCGAGGAGCCTGGAGCACGCCACGCTGATGGTGCTCATGCCGATGTGGAGTGCGCCAGGCGCGAGAGTCTCGACAAAAGACTGCACGGCCTGCTCTACGGCCTGGTCCTCCGCGAGCATGGTAACGACGGCGTCGGCGTCCCGCGCGGCATCCGCAGGTGAGTCCGCCAGCGCCGCGCCGTCCTGGCGCAGCGGTTCGGCGTGCGCGCGGGTGCGATTGTACACGGTGACACGATGGCCGGCGCGCAGCAGGTTGCGCGCCATGGGCGAGCCCATGTTTCCTGCGCCGATGAATGCGAGTTTCATGGTAAGTGTCATTTTAACCTATGGATAAGCCTGGAATCATTATCGATATTCCCGGTTTCGGCAAGCGCCATATCCGCATCGTTGTCAGCGATTATACCGGAACCCATTCCTTCAGCGGAGGGATCGTCCCGGATGTCAAGAAGAGGCTAAGAGAGTTGGTGACTCTCGTGGATCTCCACATTTTGACTGCCGACTCATTTGGCACGGCTGAGAGTGAACTCGCTGGGATTGCGAAGCCGTACAAGCTGCGCACCGGCAGGCACGATACGGAGAAGGCCGACCACGTGAGCCAGTTCGACCTGCGACATGTGGCCGCTCTTGGCAACGGCAATAACGACCGGCTGATGCTGAAGGCCGCGAAAGAGGGCGGTGGACTGGCGATCGCCGTAGACAACGGCGAAGGCTGCGCCATGGATGCGATGCGAAATGCGGATCTGTTTGTGGTGGGCGCTGCAAACGCAATCGATTTACTGTTGGATCCGGTGCGCCTGAAGGCCACCCTGCGGTTTTGACCTGCGGGGCCGGTTCTAAGACCGCGCCTGCGCGGTATACTGCGGACTCAGAGAAATCATCGATGCGTGGATGCGCGATCTTGTGGTTGGTTGCGGGGGCAGCGCTGGCGCAGCAGCCTCCCGTAGCCCCAAGCGCTCAGCCGCGGACCACCGTTCCGGCCGGCGTTCCTCTTCGCGTTGCACTGGAACAGCGCGTCGCCATCAAGCGCGCAGGCGAACCCATTCGAGGACGGCTGGTGGACCCAATTTACGTGTACGACCGGCTGGTCCTTCCTGCCGGAAGTGTCGTGGAAGGGCATATCTCTACGATCGGTGGAGTTCCAATCGGCCGGCGGCTCGCAGCGCTCCTGAATGGCAACTTAACACCGCCGCGAGAAGTTGGTGCGCAGTTCGACTCCTTGGCGCTGAACGACGGTTCGCGGCTTTCTCTTCGCACTTCTCCCTCGCACGGGACGGCGCACACCATGCGTGTCGCCAAACCTCCGAAGAAAGGGGAACACGGCAAGTTCCCACTCCAAGACGCGCGAGACAGGTTCGAAACCAACCGGGCGGCGATTCTCGCCTTCAAGGCGCCAGGCAAGCTGAGCCGGCTGAAATCCAGGCTGTTCGAGATGCTTCCCTATCACCGGCAAGCGTGGCCGGCAGGTACGCTTTTCAACGGCGCATTAGAGGAACCTCTCACCGGGCTGGCGCCAATTCCCATTGAAGCCGGAACCGATCATGCTGTTGCCGAATCCGAGGACCGGGAAATCACCGCCCGTCTGCTCACCCCCATCAGTTCCGCGACGGCCCGCAGAGGAGCGCCAGTCGAAGCGGCTGTGACCCGGCCGGTGTTCTCGGCCGATCATGCGCTGCTGATTCCGGAAGGCAGCCGGCTTCTCGGGGATGTCGTACAGGCGCAGCGCGCTCGTTTCCTTCACCGCAACGGGAAGGTGCTTTTTGTGTTCCACCAGATTAGGCTGCCCGCCGGCCCTGCGCAAAGCATCCAAGGCTACCTGGAGGGCGTGGAGGCGAACTTCGATGCGCACCTGGCCATCGATTCGGAAGGAGCCACGCAGGTCGCCAGCCCTAAGACCCGGTTCATTTTCCCAGCGATCGCGGTAGCGGTCGCCGGACTCTCGTTTCATCAGGATTACAATGCGCAGGGCGTTCCCGATTGGGACGTCGGAGGCCGCGCCGAATCCGGGGCTGTAGGGCTAGGGTTGATCGGCACGCTATTGACGCAGATTGGTCCTCGCGCCTTCGCTTCGAGTATCGCCATCACCGGCGCGGCGTTCAGCATTTACTCGAACTTCATCGGCCGAGGTGCAAACGTGGTTCTGCCGGCGAATACACGAGTCAAAATCAGCCTCAAGGCGCGTGACAGCGAAGGCGGCGGGAAGCCGGTCGCAGGAACCGCTCCCTGACGGTCGCGGCTCGGTAGGTTCAGTCCGTTTACCGA
>DATNMW010000105.1:0-34085 GCA_035602155.1 Bryobacteraceae bacterium
CGCCGAATCCATCCGCCAGACCATGGACACGCTCGGCGAGTTGGAAATGATTTTCGCCAAGGCGCGCTTCGCCGCGGATTTCGATTGCGCCATCCCCCGCTTCGGCGCACGCCTGCTGCTGCGCGACGCGCGCCATCCCCTGCTTGAGGACGTGCTCCGCCGCCAGCGTAAGCCGGTCGTTCCCATCACCCTGGAACTCGACGATCGCTCCAAAACCCTGCTTATCAGCGGCCCGAACACCGGCGGCAAAACCGTCACATTGAAGACGGTGGGCCTGCTCACCCTGATGGCGCAGTCCGGATTGCCCGTGCCCGCCGCCGAAGCCGAATTCCCCATCTTCGGCCAGGTGCTGGCCGACATCGGCGACAATCAGTCGATACAGGAAAGCCTCAGCACGTTTTCCGCGCACATTTCCCATATCCGCGAGATGGCGCTGGACGTGACGCCCGATTCGCTGGTGCTGCTTGACGAACTGGGCGCGGCGACCGACCCCGAAGAAGGCGGCGCGCTGGGCGTGGCCATCGTGGAACATTTCCGGGCCGCGGGAGCGTTTACGCTGGCATCCACGCACCTGCTGGCCCTAAAGATTTACGGCGCCAATACCAAGAGCGTGCTTAACGCGTCGATGGGCTTCGACGAGCAGACGCTGGAGCCAACTTACGTGCTGCACACGGGCATGCCGGGCAAATCCGCCGGCCTCGAAATCGCTACGCGCCTGGGGATGCCGGAAGACATCATGAATCGCGCGCGCGCGGCCATGAGCGACCGCGAGCGCGACCTTGGGCGATTCCTTAGCGAACTGCATCAGCGCCTTAAAGACGTGCAGACGCTGGAAACGGACCTCCGCCAAAAGCAGGCCGCTCTGGTGACGCGCGAAAAGGAATTGGCCGCCGAATGGGAGAAGCGCGAATCCTCCAAACTGAAAGAGCTGGAGCGGCGCACCGAGCAAATGCTGGCCAAATTCGACGAGCAGGCGCAGCAAACCATCGGGGAAATCGTGCAGGGCGCCGGCCAGCGCAAAGCCGCCGAACAGGCCCAACGCCGCGTGGCCAAGACCAAACGCGAACTGCGCGAGGAATTTCAAACCACCGTGCTCTCCACGCAGGATGAATCCCGCCATGGCGATCTGCGCCGCCCCAAAATCGAGGAAGGCGCGCGTGTGCGCCTGCAGGGTATCCGCGATCCGGCGCGCGTGCGCCGCTTACTCGCGGGAGACCGCCTGGAAGTGGACGCCGGCTTCATGAAGATGCAGGTCTCGGTGGATGACGTCCTGGAGGTCCTGCCCAATCTGGGAGGCGGTGGCGCTGCCAAGCTGCCGAAAAATGTCACCTTTAACCGGGCGCCCGAACTTGCCCCGGTACACCAGGAGATCAACGTGATCGGCCAGCGCGCCGAAGAGGCCCGCGATAATGTCGATCGATTCCTTGACCGCGCCGTCATGGCCACCGCCAGCCGTGTGCGCATCGTACATGGGCACGGCATGGGAATCTTGCGAAAGGTCCTTTGGGAACTGTTGGAAAGCCATCCCCATGTGGAGAAGCACTATCAGGCGCCGCCGCAGGAAGGCGGCACGGGCGCCACCATCGTGGAACTGAAGGAGTGAGCACAACCACGGCCCCGTAGCGGTATGATAGCCCCGTGGCGCAGTCGGTAACGGTACTCCTGAAGCAATTGGGGAATGGGGATCGCGGCGTTCTGGATGCGCTGGTTCCGCTGGTATACCGCGAGTTGCACCAGATCGCGGAGAGTTACCTGCGGCGCGAAGCCGCCGGCCACACGCTGCAGCCGACGTCCCTGATCCACGAAGCATATCTGCGTCTGGTCGAACAGTCGCATCCGGACTATACCAGCCGCGCGCACTTCTACGGCGTGGCGGCCCGGGTCATGCGCCAGATCCTGGTCGACCACGCGCGTGCCCGCCACGCTCTAAAACGCGGCGGCGAAGAAACGGATGTGCCGCTCAGCGACACGCTCGAATGCCCCGGACGCCCGGTGTTGGTAATCGCGCTGGATGAAGCACTGGACCGCCTGACATCCGTAGACGAGCGCAAAGCGCGGTTCGTCGAAATGCGATTCTTCGCCGGCATGACCGCCGAAGAGATCTCCGCATGCTCGGACATTCCATCACACACCGTCCGCCGCGAACTCCGCCTGGCGCAAGCCTGGCTGCACAAGGAACTCGCCCCATGAATGCGGAAATCGAGCGCCTGTTCGAAGCCGCGCTGGAGATTCCGCCCGAACAACGCGCGTGGTTTCTCTCGCGGCAATGCGCCGATGACGAAGTCCGCCGCGAAGTGGAACTGCTGCTGGAGCACGATCGAGGCGCCGAAACCTTCCTGGCACATGCCGTCGCCGGCGAGGCCGCATCTGTGGTGCAGAGCCTGTCGTTTTCGGCCGGCCAGCGCCTTGGCCCGTACCGCATTCTCTCGGTCATCGGCCGCGGCGGAATGGGACTGGTATATCTGGCGGAGCGCGCCGACGGCAAGTTCGAGCAACGCGTGGCGATCAAGGTCGTGCAGGCGGGGCTTGGTGGACCTCTCGCCGGCCGCCTGGAACAGGAGTGCCGCATTCTCGCGACTCTCGATCATCCCAACATCGCCCGGCTGTTGGATGCCGGGGCCACTCAGGATGGGCTGCCTTACTTCATCATGGAGTACATTGCCGGCCAGCCCATCGACCGGTTCTGCGACGACCGCAAACTGTCCGTGCGGGAGCGCATCCGGTTGATGCTGCCGGTGTGCGAAGCCGTTCAACTAGCCCACCAGAGTCTGGTCGTACATCGCGATCTGAAACCCGATAACATCCTGGTCACCGCCGAAGGCATTCCTAAGCTGCTGGACTTCGGAATCGCCAAAGTTCTCAGCGAAGCTCCCGCCGCTTCGCCGCAGACCGTCACGCGCGTCCTTACGCCCGAATACGGCAGTCCCGAGCAGGTCCGCGGGGAATTGGTCAGCACCGGTACGGATATCTACGGGCTCGGAGGTGTGCTCTACAAGCTGCTCACCGGCATGGCGCCTCATCAAATCGAGGACAAGAGTCCCGTGGACGCCCTGCGCGCGATATGCGAAGAGGATATCCGCCGGCCCAGCAGTCTGCGCCCCGAGCTTGCCGGAGACCTCGATCGCATTCTGCAGATGGCTCTGCGCAAGGAACCGCAGCGGCGCTACGGGTCGGCGGACCAGTTCGCCGCCGACTTGCGGCGTTGGCTGGCGAACAAACCGGTGCTAGCCAGCCCCGATACCGTCTGGTATCGTTCGGGGAAATTCCTCAAGCGCCACTGGGTCGGAGTGGCAGCGGCGGTCATCGTACTAACGGCCCTGGTAACGGGAGCCGCCGTGGCCTTGTGGCAGGCCCGCCGCGCGGAACGCCGGTTCGCCGACGTGCGCCATTTGGCGCATGTGTTTCTCTTTGATTTCGAAGAGTCCGTCCACCATTTGCGCGGCGCCACGAAGGCCAGACAACTGCTGGTAAAGACGGCCCTTGAGTACTTAGCGAGCCTCTCCAAGGAAGCCGCCGGAGACGCGGCCTTAACTCGCGAATTGGCGGACGCCTATGAAAAAGTTGGGGATATTCAGGGCGAGCCGGGCGCGGGCAACGTTGGCAACACGGAGGGCGCGGTGCAAAGCTACCGGCAAGCCGTTTCCTTACGGCAGTCGCTCCACGATGCCGAGTCCGTCGATCCGGCAATCCGCATGGCAATGGCGGCCGGACTAGTGAAACTGGCCAATGTGCAGGCCAGAACGCGTGACTTGGAAGGCGCGGTTTCGAATTGCCGCCGCGCGCTCTCTCTGGCCGAAAAAACGCTGAAGGCCCGCTCCAGCTTGCCCCCCGCGATGGCAGTGCTCGCGCAAGCTCACTCGGTGATGTCACTCCTGTTGCTTAAGAAGAACGATATAAGAGGGTCTATTGACGAGGCTGGCCGTAGTCTGGCGCTGCGGGAGCTCCTGGCCGCCGCCGCTCCGCGGGATCGCTCCGCCCAACTCGCCTTGGCGGACGCCGACCGGGCCATAGGAAAATTGACGGGGCAGATGGGCACGAGTAATGGCGCAGCGATTGCCTATTACAGTAAGGCACGAGAAATATTCGAGCGGCTTTCTCGTGAAGACCCGTCCGACGGCGAGTCCGAAAGGGGTCTCATGAAGGCGCTCTCGGAACTCGGCTTCAGCATGCTGGAACCGGGAAGCTCGAAGGCGGACGCGTTAGCCAACATGCGGCGGGCCTACACCATGGCCGACCGAAAGGTGAGGGCAGACCCGGCCGACGCGGAAGACGTCACCAACCTGTTCGCAATCTGTGTGCGGTTGGGTGGATCCCTCGAAGGGCGCCGCACCCGGGCAGAGCGCTATCGCATACTAGGGCGTGCAGTTCAGGCCGCCGGCGATCTGGTGCAGCGCGATCCGGGCAACGAGGACGACCGATTGCTATTAGGGAGCGCCCACGACCACATCGCAGGTTTCCTGGAGGATGACGGCAATCTCGGCGATGCCGTTCACCATCGGCAGGTAGCGGCGGATATTTACAGGGACTTGGCTGCCGCGGACCCGTCGGAATCCAGGATCCGGCTCACGCAGGTCTGGAGTTGCCTGCGCTTCGGCGATCTCCTCGCAAGACAAAGGGACTGGGCTGGGGCGCGCCGCAGCTATGGCTTGGGCCGGGAAGTGGCGGAGAAGATGGCGCCCGCTAATCCGGCTTTTGCCAAACCTCTGGCGGCAATCCAACGTGCGGATCTTCACGCCGCGCAGGTTCTCGGAAATCGCCGCTGAGTTTTTCCTTGCGAAGTGTACATCTTTCGTTCGTTTTCCGCATGTTTGATTAGGAGGACAAGAACATGTCACAACGAAACGAATCGGTTTTGAGTAAGAAGATCGCGGGCGGCACCCGTCAAGCAGGCGTGCGGCGCTTAGGTCCGGGACAAACCTTGCGGATGGTTGCGGCGGCTGCGCTTTTGACCGGCGCGTGGCTATCCACCGCGAGGGCCGACATCTACGTGAGCGTGGCAAACACCAATGGAGACGATGTGGTGTCCTTCAGTGCGATTACTGGAGCGCCCAAGCTCGATATCCCGACCGGTGCACTAACCTCGGGTGTGGCCTTCGGTCCCGACGGTAATCTGTATGTCGTGGAGACGATACAAGGAACCGTGCTGCGCTTCAACCCCGTCAGTGGCGCTCTCATTGGCGCCTTCGTGAGCGCGGGAAGCGGCCTGGTCACCCCAGAGGGGATCACCTTCGGCCCCGACGGTAATCTCTACGTCGCCGACATAAGCGCCGGTGTGCTGCAGTTCAACGGGACCACGGGAGCGCTCATGGCACACCTTCCCCCCGGCCCCGCCGCGCATCTCGGCGGCGCATTATTTGCGTGGGACGTGAAGTTCGGACCTGACGGAAATATCTATGTAAGCGATGACAATTCGGCTGCAATTCTCAAATACAACGGAAGCACCTTGGCCTATATAGGTATCTTCGCCGGCCCTCTTCCAGGGCCCGGCGAGGTTTCCCCACTAGGAATAGCATGGGGCTTAAACGGCAACCTTTACGCGCTTTGGTACATGTACCAACCGTATGGAGGGCCCGAGCTCATCCAATTTAATGGAAGCACAGGAGCTCAAATATCCGGCTACGGTTACTATACGTGGGGCAATTTTCTTGCCGTCGGACCGGATGGTCGTATATACGTGCCCGGGGGAGGTGTGATCACCAAGTTTAGCGCGGTGCCGCCGGGCCCAGGCCCTGGGACCGTCGTTACCACGGATAGCCGGATAGCCTACGGCGCCATCGCATTCGGGGGCCCGTCGGGTATTCCTCCTTATGTGCTCTACAACCCCGCTCATTTAACTTCAACGCAGACGCTACGGCTGACCGTAATCGATGGGCCGGTGCCTGTGGGTCCCGGGGTTCCGGTGGAAGCGCAACTGGGGTTCCAAAATGCCGAGGGCGCGATGGTCGGTCCGAGTCAGGTGGTGACCCTGAACCCTGGCCAGACGGCGTCGCTCGATGTGCCCGGCAGCTCGCTGATATCCTCCGGACGGATACAAGTAGTGCCCGTGGTGACTTCCCTGCCGGGCACGCCGCTGGGTGCCCTGCAAGGCAGCATGGAAATTTACACCAGCTCGAATGGAATTGGTTCAGTCTTCGTGCCCGGGATTCCGGTTCCGCCGTCGTTCCCTGTCAGCGGTTACCCGTCGTTCCTCCCGCAGGGCGTAGCGGAGGGCCAGAGCATTCTGATTAATGTGCTGGCGCCCCCGGATAGCCCTTGCTCCGCAGAGCTGAGCTTTACGGATCCAAGCGGCAGCCCGATCGGGCCCAGCCAGAAGGTGTCTCTGAACCCGGGCATGGCGACTTCGCTGAGTTGGAATCCCATTAAGTATACGGAGTCGGGCCGCCAGGAATACGTCCCTCAGATCGCGCCGATCAACGGGAGTAACGCGAGCGGCGCTCCCGCCGTGGCTTCGGCCTGTTTGGGATCGGCAGAAGTGTACCTGACGAAAGCAGGCAACATCTCGACCTATCAGGTCTCTTCGCCGCCCGTCGGCACTACGACGGCAGGGGCGCCATAGGGTTCGGGCCTGTGGGGCCAGGATGGCAACCTGCGGGCCGATTGTTATTCGGCCCAGTTTACGCCGATTCCATCGGCGCGCAGGTTGCCATCCTGTCTTCATGGCCCTGAGCGCCACCAAATGCGATGAGGAACTCACCCCCTAAGGCTGTAACCAAAATATGGCGCGCGGAACTTGGGACCATGCTTTTCAACGGGTTTAACAGCACCACTGGCGGTTCGGCATACTTCCACCACCTGGCTTCCACCAGTTTGCCACACCGCCGCTCTAGCTCAGTTCCTCTCCCGTATGGCCCCGGGCATCGGGCACTTCGCTTTTTCAGGCGGCCAGAGCCGGCTGAAAGCCGGCCGCGGGCAGGATTGCCCGCCCTCCAAGGTTGGTTTTCGACGGTGCCCCACAGACTGGCTGCGAAGCCCGGCCGAGCCTTGTGTTCACCTCATTAGCTGGCTTTCTGAACGCCGGCTTACGCGCGCGTAAGAAAGATCGGCAGCCCCAGCTTATTCGCATAATTCGGGCGGTACCGCCGCGTGTTGTACATGGTTTCCAGATCCACCCGGCGCGAGCCTAACTTCGGGTCGGGTATGGGCACCGCTGCGTAGCAACCGCCGGAAATGGCCATCATCACGCCGTGCTGGCCTTGTTGAATACAATCCATCGCCATACTGGCAAACGTGGACGCCACCATCTTATCCACAAAATCGGGACTGCCGCTGCGCAGGTCGTAAGTCAGATCGCTGACGATGGTCTCCTCACCAGTGGATTTCTTGATCTCATCGGCCAGATCTTCGCCCACGTTCATCTTCTTCTTGTGTCCGAAGGCGTCTGCCTCACCGACTTCCTTTACCTGGTAGCCTTCCCACTCGGCGCCCTCAGATAGTATGATCAGTGCGTAGTTACTGGGATTGTATTGTTTGTCGGTGATCAGCAACTCGATCAAGTGATGTAGATTGAACTTATATTCAGGGATGCAGCACCGCATGGAAGTCACATAGGCCGTGTACAGGGCCGTGTATCCGGCGTCGCGCCCGAAGATGCGGAAGACGCCGATGCGCTCGTGCGATCCCACAGTTGTGCGCTGACGCTCGATGGCTTCGGTCGCGCGCGTAATCGCCGTCGAAAATCCGATGCAATACTCGGTGTTGCGCACGTCGTTGTCCATGGTCTTCGGGATGGCGATGACCTTGAACCCCTCCGAGTCCAGCCGCGCGGCATAGCTCAGCGTGTCGTCGCCGCCGATCGCGATGAGGCAATCGAGGCCCAGAGTCTCCACGTTCTTCAGCACGCGGCTGGTCATGTCGTAGACCACGGACGTGACGCCCTTCTTGGTGGCTTCGGACTTCGGGAAATCCTCGCCCTTCACTACCGGCGGCAAAGCCCTCATCTTGGCCGGATTGGTGCGTGAACTATGCAGGTAGGTGCCGCCAGTACGGTCGATCGTGCGGGTGTTCTCGCGATTCAGCGGCAAGATGTAGCGCGCCCGGCTCGCCGGATCGTCCAAGTTGACATGCGTCAGGCCTTCCCAGCCGCGGCGAATACCGATGACTTCGCAATCGATTTCGCTACCTCTGTAAACGACGGTTTTGATTACGGAATTCAGGCCCGGCACGTCTCCGCCGCCGGTGAGGATACCGATCCGCTTAGCAGGCATTCATGCTCCTTCAAGTGGGGGATCTAACACCCTATTATACAGTGGGGCAGGCGCTACCGCCTCGCGGGTTTCGGGAGCGTCGATAGCGGCTGATGGCTGATCGCCGGAGTGGAAAATAACGATTCTCACGTATTCGCCGCCCGCCACGCTGCGATCGGCGTACGCTGTCATTGTGCCGGCGTCATGGGTGACCAGTACGCGATCATGCGCCGCACGATCTCGGCCCGTCATCGGCTCATGCCATGTTTCACCTTCGAGCCAACAGACGTTGCCGAACGCCGTCGGGCTTCCAGCGCGCCTCGTTCTGCTGCTGCACTTCCTGCGACTCGCGTAGACGCCCGCGGAGGTATTCTTTCTTTTCGGCAGTATGACGAAGGCAGTAGCCGATCGTGTGGTAGCTGTCCGCCAACGGAACGGTGGGGTACTGTTGGCCGATTTCTTCTGGGGTCGCGCCATCGTTGAAGGCCAACCGAATCGAACCGAGCGTCACGCGTGTACCGCTTACGCGGATTACGCCGTCAGCCCCGGTCCCATGGGAATGGTCTCGACTGTCTCGCTGGTGGGCATCGCCGTCATCCCCCAGCGCAGCGCAATCCGCCCATTGAACCCCAGCCAGCGGCCCACCCCTCATGCTATCCTGAAAAACATACGAGGGCCTCGTCCAAATGCGCCGCCGGATGTCATCCGCGGTAGTCTCGTCGCGTTTTCCGTGACGGCGTTGTCCGCCCCCAAGCCACCTTCCGCCAAGTTCTCGCGACAAAAGGCGTCGGACCTCCAGGTTGCTGCCCTTGATGGCGCTGCACGCTAGCTGGTCATCAAAGGGCCCTTCCAACGTTGCTTGCCTTTTTCGTCCCACCATTGCTGACAGCGGATCATGATATCTGCCTGGACTTGCGGATCGTCGGGCAAGCTTTCTGGGTCACGTTCGACTCGTGTATCGTCAGGCAAGCTCTTTGGATCGCGTTCGACACCTGTGCCTGGGTGCGGCGGCCAATCTTTTGTGACCCTCCTTCCAAATAGCACAAGCTTTCGGTTGCGATAATGCTTATTTGACTTGCAGGTTTCGTCATCTTTGGCCTCCACAGGGTCGAAGAACTGTCCGTAAAATTCTTCTATCACGGCACTCTGCGAATTATTTCCGGCGGCTGGCGGCATAGTGTGAGGTCCGCTTCCGGCAGCAGCCGTAGGTAGTCCGACCTGCGAATCATTTCCGACGGCTGACGTGATAGTGTGTATGAAGCGATACCAGCCCGCAACAACCAGCGTCACGGAGCGCTCGGTTGCGAACCAAAGCTGGCTGCCCTCTAGATCAGCGGCCACGGATTCAAACGTGCGCTGGATGCCACCCTGCTCAACAATCACTCCCTTTACCGCAATGTTCCGGTTGGCAATCCCAATGCTCACGAGCGCTACATTGACGGATGATGGTTTTGGCGGCATGCCGGCGGAGGGCTCCCAATTCGGGTCTGCATCATACGCCACACGGTACCACAGGCCCGTAATGTCGGCCGAAGCAATGGGCCGCCGAATATCGGGTTTGAACGGTATGGAGTCCTTCTCAAGCATGTGCCAGAACGAATCGAAGGTGGCGATGAGGCGGGTGTTCCGGGTCATGAAAACGCGGCCGCCTGGGTCCTCGGAATGATGCCCCCATCCGAAAATCAATTCTTCGTCGTCGTTCTCGTACCGCAGGATCATGAAGTTGATTATTGGGTAGGACTCTTTTAGGCGGCGTATTCTGTAGCGGTCCAAAGCGGACGTTGTGCCTGCGTTACTCGCGTGGTGGGCGAGTCCACTTCTTATATTGAGCTTCTCAATCAAGCCCTTAAGCCAATTGAGCGTCGAGGAGTTCACGACCTCCTGGGACACGATGTCGGACCAGGAACCGCCGCCTCTTAAGAGCACTTCGCCGACGCAATCGTGGATGTTGTTTATTTGGTCTTTCGCGTAGCAAGCAACGGCGACGTCGTGCTCCGGAAGACCGAACAGTACGAGCGTGTTCCGCACCTCCTGGGCTTTTCTCGCCCGTTCAAGGACGCTAGCCAGCGCCGCCCCGCCAACGCCCAGGTAGCGGCAGTCTATGACGTTGTCGAAGTTGCTTTCCAACCCGGTTACTTTGTCGCTAAAGGCCTCCAACCGTGAATGAATTTCCCACATGAATAGTACGGCGCTTAGGGCGATTGACGCAAAGAGCGAGCCAAAAAATACCAGAACCGGAAGGGCGAGATCCTGGATTGTAGAAGCCGGAAGATCGCCAACCGTTTTCGGTCCAGTCGGCAGTTTGGGAAATGTCCAGATACCGGACAGGATTGTCGCGGCCAGAGCGAGAGCGAAGAACCAGTAGTTAAGGCTACGGAACCTTATACGACGTTTCGTTTCACGCCGATCCTCCCACTCGCTTCTTATCGTCATAACCCTCTCCAGTCGAAGTTGGCGATCCAATATGCCGATGGGTCTCCGCCCGAACGGTCGACGGTAATGCGTCGCGTTGGCGCGTAGTACCGTGCGGTCAAACCGTTTGAGATTGTGCGGGCAGCGCCCATCTGCAGGTTAACGCCCTACGCCGGCCCTCTCGTTCGTCGAATCGCAAGCCGCCCAGCTACTTCAAGTTGTTAGCAGACATCCGCTCCAATTAGATAGTGAAACCGAACCGCCGTGCGTGTCATAGAATCGCACGCCGCGCACATGTTTTTCAAGTGAAATGGCGGCTGTCGCGACAGCCCACGCGTCGGGGGCGGCAAGGGCAGGCGGGCAGCCAAGTGGGGATGTCTGGATGAACCCCAAGATAATCAGCAAGTTAGGGCAGATTTGCCAAGTGCCTTGGGGGCAGGAACGTAGCGTCGGGGCCTGTACAGGCCTTCTGAAGAGACCAACGCCCACGGATTTACAGGCTAGCCTGGCCACCGGTCCGCACCGGGCCAAACCTGAGTTCACCTTCCTTACTCCCGACGCCCAGATGTTTCGGGGTGGCCCGGAAGCTGCCCGGTCGGAAATCGCCCGTTCTCGGTTAAGTATCCCCTGTGAGCACCGCGCCAAGTTCTTCCGAGACTTGCCCGGAGGAGAGTTCGAAAGGTATCCAGGGTGGCGCGCCAGCTCGCAGCCGATTGTGCACCGGAGTAATCCCGAATCGCGAAACGGCTGGGAATCTCGAAACGTGGCACCCCACTGGGGTTTTTGCCAGCCCAGGGGAAATTGCGGTCCAGGAATGTGCGCACGGGCGATAGCCAAGAAACCGATCTTCCCCGGATCCGGATGTGGAGCACCAGCGCGGCGCCATGCCTTCGCGTCGCAGGTATGCGCGGTTTCGCCCTTACCTCAGCCGAGCGAACTCCGCCTGGGCCTGGAGCAGCGCAGGCAGATCCGGGTCGGCGTCTCTCCACAGGGCAAGGAAGCTCTGGTAGGCGGCGCGCGCTTTGGCCGTGTCGCCCGTCAGGGCGTAAGCGCGGCCGAGGCCCAAGTTCGCCATAGCGCCCCCTACGAAGTTCCGTACCGCACCCGGATGGTCCAGAATCTTCCGGAACTGGACGACCGCGGCCGCGCCTTGGTGCGCCGCCAGCAAGGCTTCGCCCCGCTGCCAGGCTGGAGACGTTGCCGGATCGCCCGCGAGTTCGTACGGTGCAATGGCTGCCAGGGCCTCGATCGCCTTGCCCACATCTCCCCGGTTCAGAAGAATGCCAGCCTGGATCATGGTTCTGCCGATGATGACTTGCGTTTCCTCAGGGAAGCGCTTCGACAGATCGTCGGCCAGCCGCGCTGGGTCGTTCGAATCGCCGGACAGCGCCAGCGCAATGCCCGCCAGCCGCTCCACATCCTTGTCTTTCGAAAGCGCCGCGGCCAACTGCGCTTGCCGCCTGGCAAATTCCCGATTTCCGGCGACCGCTTCGCACACCGCTTCCTCAGCCAGCAAGCCGGCCGCGTCGTCATTGCTGCCGGCCCGCTTGGCGGCTGCCTCCGCCTGCTGGGTCAGATCTCGCGCGCGGACGAATTGCCCGGCGGATGCCGCGCTATACGATTCCAGATCGAGCATCATATTGCCATACCCAGGCTTGGCTTTTACCACCGCGGCCTCTTTCTTCATGCCCTCCGGATCATGCCGCAGGAAGTCGATTTCGTATTGGTAAATGTGAAGACCTGGAGAATCCAAATTACGCGTCTGGGCTTCCTTTATGGCGGCTTCGGCATCGTCCAGGCGATCCAAGAAAATGTCGGCGGTGGCCAGCGCCCCATACGGCGCCGCGGCGCCAGGCGCCAGCCTGACGGTCTCTTGTGCCGCTGCCAGAGCCTTCTGGTATTCGCCCAGGTTAAGGTAGACCTTCAACAAATTGGCGGTCGGATCGGCATCGCGCGGGTAGGTCTGTGCCCATGACTCCAGCGTCTTGCGCGCCGCTTCCAGGTTTCCGGTGGTAAACATTTCGTAGTGCGAGGCCAGGTAGAACCTCTCACGGTCGCTTACCCGGTCGCGCAAGTCGTACGCCTTGCGGGTGCTTTCTGCAGCCCGCACGGTATCGCCCGTGGCGTTGTAACAGACTCCCAGGCGTCCATAAGCCATCGCGAAATTCGGATCCAGCCGGATGGCTTGTTCGAACCTGGGAATGGCTGCAGCGCAATTGGCTTCCGCGTACATCGCACGGAAGCCCAAACTATAGGCTTCCAGCGCCTCCAACGACCCAGTGGTCACGCTCTCCGGCGGCGTGTCATACTTCTCCACCGATGCAAGAGATTCGCCCAGTCTCCGGCGCAGTTTGGTGGCGGCCTCGCCCAGCGCATTCAGTACCTGTTCTTTGCGGGCGGCTGTTACCTGCTCCTCGGCCAGTAAATCGCCGCTGCGGCAGCTCACTGCCCGCAGCCCGAGCACGTACTGGCTCCCCAGGATGGAAATGGAACCTTCGATCGTAGCCGTGCTTCCCGTGCGCCGGCAGACGTCCCGCGCCAAAGCGGCCGTGAGCTTCGCGTCTTTGGGCTGGGTCATCAGCGGCATGGTTTGCACGATGCGCGATTCGGAAAGCAGGCTCAGAAACGGCGACTGTTCCAGTTGCGCGGAGAGCCCCTGCCGCAGCGTACCGTCAAAGACGGCGTCGCCCGTGGTATTGCTGAACTCGGCCAGCACCACCATGTTCTTGCCGGTCAGCTTGAGCGCCGGGTGCGAGTAATGGAAGACCCCCGCGGCGATGGCTGCCAGAGCCAATGCCCCGGCCGCGATGAACCAACCGCGGCGCCGTCGAGCCGCCCGCGGTTCTTCCGGCATGGATGCGGGTACCAGCCGGCCTGAGTCGCTATCGCGTTTCAGACGCTTCAGATCCGCGCGGATATCCGACGCATGCTGATATCGCACTTCCCGATCCTCTTCGAGCGCCTTCGCTACAATTCGGTCCAGCTCAACCGGAACCTGGGGATTTCGCCTGGAAGCTGCCTCCGGCGCTTTTCCAGGCAGCTCGCCGGTGGCCATCTCATAAAGCACCGCCCCGAAACTGAACAGGTCCGTGCGCGCGTCCAGTTCCTCGCCGCGCATCTGCTCTGGCGACATGTAACCGGGAGTGCCCGCCACGCCGGAAGGCGCGTCGTCCGATGCCTTGGGTCCGGTCGGCGCTGCGTCTGCGGGGGCCTCCCGGCGCAGCTTCGCCAAACCAAAATCGAGGATCTTCGCCTGGCCGCGCGCGGTAATGAACAGGTTGGCGGGCTTCAGGTCGCGATGGACGATCCCCGCGGAGTGCGCCGCCTCCAGTCCGTCCGCAATCTCGATACCCCAGGTCAGCAAAGCGTCGGCTGAAATACTCCCGGCTTCCAAGCGGCGCTTTAGGGTATCGCCTTCGAGCAGTTCCATGGCCAGGAAAGGCCGGCCTTCCCGCTCACCGATATCGTACACAGTGCAGATATTCGGATGACTGATGGCCGCCGCGGCCCGGGCTTCCCGTTCGAAGAGTTCCACGGCGGCGCTGTCGTAAGTCAAATCCTCGGCAATGAACTTCACCGCCACGTCTCGATCCAGGCGCGTATCGCGCGCCTTCCACACTTCTCCCATACCGCCGCGGCCCAGTATTTCCACAAGCTGGAAGCGGCCGGCTGCGCTCGATCGTGGACCGGCCGGACTGCTGGGCGCGCTCCCGGTAGCGACGCCGTCAAACGCGACCCGGTAGCCGCCCACCGGAATGCTGAAGCGGAGGTCGTCTCGTGCGCCCTCGCCTGCGTAGTATTTTTCCAGGCGCGTACGCAGGCGGCCCACCTCCACCCGCACCATGGAGTGAAAACGCGGGTCGAACGAGACGTCCCTGTCCCAGACCTCGGCTGCGATGACGAACTCCTTCAATCCGTCGGCTTCGCCTTTCAGAGTGGTCTCGACCAGGAATGCCAGCAGCCGGCGATGCCGCGCGCTCTCCCGGAAGGCGCTGCTCGACTCCAGCACAGCCAATTGCGTACGGATGGCGGACGGGTTGGAGGCGGCTGCGCTCATGGGGCGGGCTTGACCCATCATGCACCAGTGATGCAGCAGATGCAAGTTATTGCAAACACGATGTAACGTGCCGCTGTGAACGTTTCGATGGCGGTTGAGACTTCACAGCGGCGGCACACCGTATTCTGCCTACTGAGACGTGGCTGGCGCGGCGGAATCGCGGCTCCCACGCAAAATTCGATCAAAGAACGAAAGGAAAAGGAAACAAAATGAAACAGACGATTATGAATACGCAAACAAGGCGAGCCGCTGTTTTCGGCCTCGCGATACTCGCGGTAGCGGCAATGGTGGCGCCTGCCGAGGCAGCGGAAGGCGTCCTCGTGTTGGTCAAATCCCGGCCGGCATTGGACGGGGACGATGTGATCAACTGGGGTCAACTGGGACCAACCCTTACGATCGTGAACACTCCCGCGACCGTTACTTCCAACGGGGGCCTGAGCGCCACCGTAAGCAACCTTTCCGGCCCCTCCCTGATCACCGCAAGGCAAGGTAACCCGTGGGAAGGGAACTTTGCCCCGAACGTCCCAATCATAGTGACAGGCCAATACACGCCGTCCGGTTCCATCTCCATTACTTTTGCCGCCCCGGTTTACGCCGTCGGAGCGCAAATGGACTACAACTGGATCTCACCCGTGGCGGTCCCGTTCACCGAGGTCATCACGGCGTACGATGCCGAGGGTAATCTGCTGGGCACCTACACGGAACAAGGGGAAATGGACAACCTTGCGAACAACTCCTCGGTTTTCATCGGGATCAGGGACTCCATTCCGGAGATCAGCACAGTGGTGTTCTCTACGACGAGCACTTTTGGCGGGTATCCAGGCTCAATCGCCATTAACAATGTCGCGCTAGCCGTCCCCGCGCTTGCAACACGAACCGGAAATGAGGGATTCGCGGTTGCTAGCGTCCTTTTGAAAGCGCGCGACCTGCCCAGCCTGCCTCATTGATCGACTGGCGGCGAAGCCCGGACCTTCGCCGCCAGACCGTAGTGTTCTGGCCCATTTGGTTACCGATGTTTGATTTCCCCTTCCGATTCGAGCCGCGATACCCCAAGACGTGCATGCAGTTCTGTATGAGAGCGGCGCGGCCGCCCATCTCCGATTACCTCACATCGCGGCGGAGCACCATCCAGCAAAAGAATGCTTGCAGCCGGCAATGCCGCGCGCTTTCCCGGAAGGCGCTGCTCGACTCCAGCACAGCCAAGTGTGTGCGGAAGGCGGCGGGCTGGCTGCGGCAGCGCTCATGGGTGCCGGTTTGACCCATCATCCACCAGTGATGCAAGTCGCAAGTTATTGCAAACACGTTGTAACGTCGCCGTTGTGACCGTTTCAATGGCGGTTGAAACTTCACAGCGCCGGCGCCGGCACCGTATTCTGCCTACTGAGACGTGGCGGCGCGGCAAAATCGCGGCGGCCACGCAGATTCGATCAAAGACAGAAAGGAAACGGAACAAAATGAAACAGACGATGAGCATCAAACTTTTAGCAGCGGCGGGACTTCTGATGCCTTGCGCGTTCGGCGCCACCAACCTGATTGTGAACGGCAGCTTCGAAAGGCCAGTGGTGCCTGTGGGGGGCTTCACGAACTTCGACACGGGCACATCAGCCTTGGGCGGCTGGCAGGTGGTGGGGGCGCCCGGCAATGTGAGTGTCGTCAGCACCACCACCGTAGGGAATGGCCTTACCTTTCCGGCGGCGGTCGGCGAGCAATGGCTCGACCTGACGGGAGATGGCAGCAACACCGCGACGGGAGTCCAGCAGACCGTGGCCACCACCGCCGGTACGACCTACGTCCTGACTTTTTATGTAGGCAATCCCAACGACCCGGGCGGCCCCAACGGCACCACCAGCACCGTGAACGTCTTCGTGAACGGCACCGAAACCTTCTCCATCACCAACCTGGCTGGGGCGGGACTGACCTACATGTTCTGGCAGCGGTACACCACCACTTTTGTCGCAACTTCATCGGAGACGACCATCGCGTTCATGAACGGCGATGGGCCGTACGACAACACCAACGGTCTGGATGGGATCTCGCTGGTTGCCCAGGCTCCGGCGAATCAACCGGATACGCAGCAGACCGGTCAAAATCAGTAGTCGCATCGGGAGCGCGCGGCCGGGGACGTCGCGCGCTAACCTTGGCCGTTTCCGGGGCCGGCTCCGGTCAAGCGTTCTTGTCCGGCTTCATCACTGCAACATAGCTCAAGTTACGATAAAGCTGATTGTGGTCCAGGCCAAACCCAATCACGAAACGGTCCGGTATCTCGAAACAGCGGAACTCTACCGGGATCTGGACCAGCCTCCGGGAATTGCGGTCCAGGAACGTGCAGACAGCCAGCGAGTTGGGGCCGCGGCTGGAGAGCGCTTGCAGAAGATAGCGCAGCGTCAGCCCCGTGTCCACAATGTCCTCTACCAAAAGCACGTCTTCGTTTTCGATGCCATCGTCCAGATCCTTGGCGATGCGCACGATGCCCGGCGCGCTGGATTTATTTGAGAACGTGGAGATAGCCAGAAAATCGATCTTCACCGGAATCTGAATGTGGCGCGCCAGCGCCGTGAGAAAGAATACCGACCCTTTGAGCACGCCCACCAGTTTGAGCGGCTTGCCCCTGTACCGCTCGCTGATTTCCGCGGCCACCTCCTCGATGCGCTGCGCAATCTGCTCCTCGGTGAACAGAATGCGTTCGATGCCGGGCGGGTCTTTGCTCGTGGCTTCGCGGCTCATGTAATTGCTCAGACCGTGCTCATGCCTTGGCGGACCGCTCCGCCAGCCCGTACTTGAAGATCAAATTCTCGAAATCCTTCTGGTAGAAAACCTGTACGTTCAGGTGCGGATACAACTCCCGCAACAGCCGGATCTTGCGGTTCTTGCGTGTTACGAGCGACTGTTTCATGGTGGTCAGTTCCACGTACAGGTCGAACTCCGGCAAATAGAAATCGGGAGTGAACGATTCGGCAATGCGTCCCTCCGCATCCCACTGTACCGGAAAATTTCGCGGCTCGTACTCCCATGCGATGCGGTAGAAATCCAGCAGGTTGGCGAAGACCCGCTCGCTCGGATGGGCGAAGGTCTTGTCCGGGAGACGCACCGCGCCGGGCGGCACGATGCCGTGTTTCGCCAGACGCAGGCGGATCTGAAACTGAATCTGCGCCTCCGCCGCCGCCGACAGAAAGCCGCGCTCCTTCAAGCCCAGCGCGCGCACGGCCCCTTGAATCGTCTCCACCATCTGTTCGGAATCCATGGATTCGGCATTCAGGATCAGATCGAACCAGTGAGGCAGCGCCGTGGCCCTGCCCGACGTGTCCTTGTATTGCGCGCGCTGCGCGGCATCCAACTCGCGCAGCAGTTGGCGGACCGCCGGGCGCTCCAACCGCCGGTCCAGCATCAGGTTGCCGATGCGCACGGAATCCGGCGCGACGATATGCACGCGCAACGTGCCGGGGAACTGGCGGGAAAGCATCTCGGCGCCCGCCGCGCAATATACCATGTGGTGAACGGTCGCCAACCGCGCCAGGATCGACGCCACCAGGTCGGGACGCGCCTTCCGCGGCACCTCGGCATCCGCGCCGAATTCGCGCTCGATGAGCCCGTGAATCCGCGATTCATTGACCAACTCGAACTCGAGGCGATGCGCGGAGAGGCGCGCCACTTCTTCAAACCGGCAACCCGGCTGTCCGGAAACGGCGATCAACGCCATGTCATTAGCTCATAATATCAAGGTGACGCAGTACGTCGCGTGTTAACATCGTCCCTTGAAGAGATCGACCGGTCTCGCCTTATTCCTAGCCATGGCGCTGCTGTTTTTCATCGCCAATCGCGGCGCTTACAAGGGTTTCTTCCAAGCCGATGAGCTGGATAGCTTGGGCTGGACGCCTCAGGTTCCGATGGCCTCGTTCGCCAAGGATCTCGTAAGCCCGGTCTACAATTCCCTGAATTTCCGGCCGGTGGGCCACCTCTATTTCCGGATTGCGAGCCGCGCATTTGGCCTTGATTTTCCGGGTTATCTTGTGCCCCTCCATCTTCTCCATCTGCTCAACGTCTGGCTGTTGTGGCTGGTTCTGCGCAACGTAGGCGCCTCTCCGTTAGCGGCCTGCGCCGGCACCCTATTCTTCGCGTTCCACATGGCCGTCTTCGACGCATACTGGAAACCCATGTACGCCTTCGATCTGTTTTGCGCCGCCTTTTGCCTGCTCAGTCTCCTGTTCTGGATCAAACGCCGTTGGCTGCTGTCGTTCCTGGCCTTTTGGCTGGCGTATAAAGGGAAGGAGTTGGCCGTGATGCTGCCCGCCGTGCTGGCGTGTTATGAACTCTGGTTCGGCAAACGCCAATGGCGGCCGCTGATCCCATTCTTCCTAGTGTCGCTCTCGTTCGGGTTGCAAGGTATCGTCAGGAACCCGAACCACGATAACGATTACACCTTCCGCTTCACGCCGGGCGCGTTGGCCGCCAGCGCGAAGTTCTACGCGGCTGAGCTGTTCGGCGTGCCTTTCGCGGGCTTCGCTCTGCTGGTGCTTCCCGGCGTCCGCCGCGATCGCCGGGTGTGGCTCGGCGTGGCGGCCACCGTGCTGTTTTTCGTCCCGCTGGTCTTTCTGCCGGGACGCCTCTTCAGCGCGTATTGGTACTTGCCGTTGATCGGGGTAGCCATGGCCTTGTCCTCCCTGGCGGATACCCGCTTCGGTGTACTCGCCGCCGTCTTCCTCGCCGCTTGGCTTCCCTGGAATTATCTCCACCTGCGCGGCTACCGCCGCCAAAAGCTGGCCCTGGATGGCGAGTACCGCGATTATGTCTCGCAGTTGCAGGCCTCTACCGCCTCGTTACAAGGCATTTCGGCATTCTTTTATGATGGCCTTCCGCCGTCGTTTCCTCCTTGGGGGGCGGGGGGGGCATTGCGTTATTTGCTGCCGGACCAGAACATAAAGGTGTATTCGATGGAAGGTTCCGCGGCGAAAGCGCTGCCGCAGGATTGCCCCATTGCGACGCTCGTCTGGACCGAGCGCAGCCGGAAGCTTTGGATCGCGGTCCACAATCCGCGCACGCCGGATTCCAGCTACGTGATGATGAACGATCAGACACCTGTCTGGCAGTTGACGTATGGCTGGTTTGGGCGTGAAGAAGGCTTTCGCTGGGCCGCGCCGCACGCCGCGGCCCGTCTGTACCGCGCGCCACGGGCCAGCCAATTCGAGGTGGTTTTGAACGTCGTTCCCCAACCGCTGGCAGGCCGCGGGCACGCCGATTTCAGCGCCTGTCTGAACGGCGTGAAGCTGGGGACTGCCCGCATGACGGAGCCGGGTCTCCACACCGTGCGCTGGCCCCTGCCGCCTGGCCCCGCCGGAACCGTCGAGGCCGAATTTCAGTCCGATCCGCCGCTGCATGCGGGCGGCGACCGGCGCACACTAGGCGCGGCGATCGTGTCTTTCGGATTCCTGCCTTCGGTCCGGTGAACAAAAAGGCTACCGCGGCTGCGCGCCGATCCGCTTCCTTATGGTCTCCATTGCTATGAACATGCGTTGTCACGGTCGCAACCGCGGAAATTCAGTTTGCCTTGTGGGGCGGCCAATCTTGGCCGCGAGCCGCCTCTTAGGCGGCCAGAGCCGGCTGAAAGCCGGCTGCGGGCAGAATTGCCCGCCCCACAAACCGAACTGACCCACTACCGCCGCGGCCCAGGAGCTTAGGCCGAAGGATGTAGCCGGTCGCTGAAAGTTGCATGTTACAATTTGGGGGCAAACCTCTTCTTCAAGGAAGCACTGCATGGCACATGACATGGCACACGACAAGGACGTCAGCCGGCGCGATTTTGTGAAGGCGGCCAGCGCCGTCTCGGCCGTCGCCGCCGCCCTGCCGACGGCTCAAGGCGCGCCCTTCATTCAGAAAGTGCATGCCGCCAACGAACAGGTGCAGTACGGCTTTATCGGCACCGGAAGCCGCGGCACATACCTGCTCAAACATCTCCACGAAACCGATGCGGGCCGCTGCATTGCAGTGTGCGACAACTGGGACGTCAACCTGAAGAAGGGTGTGGACACCGCCGGTAACAATCCGGCGGCATACAAGGACTATCGCGAGCTGCTGGCGCGCAAGGACATCGACGCCGTGCTGATCGCCGTGCCGCTCTACGAGCATTTTCCGATCACCAAAGACAGCCTGCAGGCGGGCAAGCACGTCTTCTGCGAGAAGAGCCTGGTACACAAGGCGGAGGAAGTGCACGCGCTGCGCGCGTTGGTGGCCGAGCATCCCAAGCAAGTGCTGCAGGTGGGCCTGCAGCGGCGCTACAGCCAGTTCTACCAGACGGCCAAGCAGATGATCGATCAGGGCGTGCTGGGCAACGTCACCCACATCCGCGGCCAGTGGCATCGCAACTCGGATCAGCGGCGTCCGGTGCCCGATCCCTCGATGGAGCGCAAAATCAACTGGCGCATGTACCGCGAGTACGCCGGCGGAAACACCGCCGAACTGGCCTCGCACCAGATCGATGTGGCCGATTGGATGTTCGGCTCGCCGCCCGATTACGTGATCGGCGTGGGGGGCATCGATACGTTCAAAGACGGCCGCGACGTCTACGACAACATCCAGTTGATCTACGTTTACCCCAACGGACGCAAGCTGCTGTACAGTTCCATCAGCACCAGTTCGCACCTGGACCTGCTGCAGGCGCAGCGCCAGGAGTTCGGCGAGGTGATCATGGGCACCGCCGGCGCGATCGAGATCACCATCGGCGACGATAATCATCCGGCCACGGCGCTCTGGTATCGCGAGCCCAAGCCGGTTTCGGCGCCGGAGGTAAAGAAGGCAACGGACAAGAAGGATACATTCAAGGCGGGCGCCACCATGACCACGGCGGCGGCTTCGCGTGGGATACCGCTGCTGCTGCCGAAGGATTCGGCGGAAGCCAACGACTCCTTCCTGCAACGTGAAAGCAAATTCGCGCGGCGCTGGCTCTACAGCAAGGGCATCATGGCGCCGGAGGAGGATCGCAATCCAGTAACCGTGGAACTCGAAGACTTTTTCCTATGCTGCAAGGATCCGGCGAACCACAAGCCGAAGTCGAACCTGGAAGTCGGGCTGAACGATTCCACGGCGGTGATCCTTTCCAATCTGGCGATGGACGAGCACCGCCGCGTGGACTTCAGCGAGATGCAGACTTTGGGCCTCCGCGGCGCCCGGTCTTAGCGTAATGCTGGGCGCTACGGAGCCGCCACCAGCGCGGGGATCAGCACATTGGCTAACGGGGACCCCACGCCCGTCACATAATCGTATCCGGGTCCGGCGGTACACAGCGCCCCGCAAGTGCCATTCTCGCCGCTGGTGATGTCATGGTAATCGGCTTCGGCATCGGCATACAAATACTTTTGCGGCCGCGTGAGCGTGGCCTTGCTATTAGCCACGCGCATTGAGTTGGCGATCGCAAACATGGCCGCCACCTCCGGTGATCCCATGCTGGTTCCGCCCACCTGCACCCAGCCGCCCTCGCCGCTGTCGTAGATCGGAACACCGGTGCTCGGACTGGCGTCGTAGGCCACGTCCGGAACGCCGCGCTTGCCGCTGGATTGCACTGCGTTCTGATAGCTCGGCTCCGTCTCATAGGCGCTTTGCCCTCCGCTGCTGCCGCCTTCCAGTTCGCAAATGATGGCCGACTTGCAACTCCAGGCCGTCTCGCTCTCCCATGCGCCGCCGGAGCTGAGGTTCAACGTGGTGCCGCCTACCGACACTACATACGGCGAGGCCGCGGGGTAGAAGACGCCATGGCCGCTGTCGCCGGAGGAGGCCACGAACGTCACGCCGGAAGTTTCGAAGTACTTGTCCGCGGTGGTCTCGGTGCTGAACTCATCGAATCCAAAACTCATGGAAACCACGTTGGCGCCGTTCTCGACGGCCGTATGCACCGCCGCCAACAAGGCCGAATCGCTCTGGGTGGCCGCTTCTATGAGAATGATCTTGGCCTGCGGGGCGATGGCGTGCGACCATTCCACGTCCAGGGACATTTCCAAGGCCCAGTCCGCGTTGCCGCCCGGCTGCGTTCCGCTAGCGTAAATCTTGGTGAAACATCCATTGGCCGTGGTGCAGGCCGGGAGCCCGAACTGGGTGTCGAAGACCCCCAGGTCGGCTTCGATATTCGGATCGTCGTAGGCATCCACCAGCGCGATGGTTTGGCCCGCACCCTGATTTTCGATCAGGTTGAATCCGTAGGCCGTTTGCATCTGCGCCGGGGTATAGCCAGTGGGCGTGGAGGCGTTCGGATTCGGGCCCTGGAAGATGCGAATGGGAAGATGCGCCTGTCGCGGGCTGCTGCCCGTACCTTGTGCTAATGCCGGAAGCGCCGCGATCAATAGCAATGCAAGATTGCGGTATACACCGAAGTGCTCGTGATTCAATGGGATATCCCTCCTCTGTTTTGCTGCTGCCGTCAGCAGACCGGCACAGCATAACACACCCCCGGCAGGGTGGTGCAAGTACTGCCAGTTTAGGGATTGTGTCGCGGATTACACCGGGCGAACCGTCTGCCCCGCGATTTACGGCTGTGAGGGGATCGTGTTGAGCGGCGCCGTGATGCTGCCCACCGCGCCAGTGGATGTGTCCCGCACCACCACCCGTATCTCGCTGGCTTGGCCGGTCGCCGGGAGCACGCGGTGGTACACCAGGCCTTCCTTTTGTATGCGGTCGTAACTCTGTTGTTTCAGTTCCAGCGCCATGGTGTCGTCCACGCCGTAGGTCTGCGCGCCGTGGGCATCCTTTTCCACGAACAGAAGGTCGAGTTTCCCGGCCCATCGGCCGCCTTGCGGGTCGAGCAGAATCGATTTCGGGTCCACGCGCAGGGTCAGGTCGAAACCCGCGCTAGTCTGGTGGACGTCGGCGCGCAGCCCGATTCCGTTAGCGTCCATCGGGCTCAGGACGGCGTCGCGCAGCGCCTGCCGCCGCAGCCCTTCGTCTTGCGGCGGAGTACTCTGGTCCACATAGCCCTTCCGGTATCGCAGATCCAGGTGTGGAAAGTCCACCAGCTTTACTTTCAGGTTATGAAACGAGTTGTCGAACTTGTCGTTTTGCGGGTAAAAGCCGAGCGTATAAGTGACCGCGGAATCCTCCACGGCGGTGCGGATGGCGCCCGCGATATCGTTCGTATTGGTGAACGCGCGCCCTCCCGTGCGGCTCGCCAGTTCTTCCATGGTGGACTGGTTGACATAAACGCGGGACGAAACGCGCGACGAAGCGGAAGCGACCAGCCCGCGCGCATCCACGGGATAGATAGCCAGGTTCGCGTCGTTGAGGGCGCGTATGGTCTTGGCGGCGTCGGCGGTCCAAGTCTGCTGCTGACGCGGAAAACTACTCGGGCTCATGCCGGTAGGCCCGCTACGGCCGCCGCCGCCGGCTCTTCCCCCGCCGCCTCCACCGCCCGAACCAAAGAATCCAACTTGCAAGGGAAACGCGCTCGAAACCCAGATCAGGTTCTTGCGGCCGGGCAGGGGGGCCAGGTTTTGGGCGATGTACTCGATGGCATGCAAGGTCTGCAGAATCCGGTCGTTGAGAAAGAACGCCCTTTCATAGCTGTCCCCGCCGCTCCCCAGCCACCCGCCGAGGGGATCGATCAAAGCGCTTCCGCCGGTCACGTCCGGCGCGATGTCTCCCTGATACTTTGCCAGTTTCGCAACGAGGTCGGAGGAATCCGTGGTGTAATCGTGCAGCACCCGCAGGCCGCGGGAATCCAAGGTGTAGATGGCAATGCGGTCCTCCGGCTGGATCTGCTTCAGAAACTGAACCACCTGCTTGCGCGCGGCGGTTTGGTCGGAAAAGCGGGTATTCACGCCATCCAGCAGAATGGCGGTAACCGCCGCGGGCGTTCCGGAGCGTTGTTCGAGCTGATTGGTGAAGGTGCCCTGGGGCAACGGGGCGGACGCCGACGGGAGCATGGCCCTGGTCTCCTCCGAGAACTGCCGGATCTCCTGCCGCTTGCCGTTGTCGAAGACCTGAAAGTCCTCTTTCTTTAACCCCGGAACGGGCGCGCCGCCCTTGGTCGCAATCACGTTGATCTGCACCAGGCGCGTGGTGGTGCGGATGATCGGTTCGGGCATCTGCGCGAGTAGTATTCCAGTGGCCAGCGCGAGCGCCGCAATCCGGAGTCGCATGTTAGTCCCCTTCCACTGCTAACAACGCCTCGGAACAGGCCCTGGTTTCAGATATGTTGGCCAAAAGCCTGTGTTATCCTCTTCCGAGGAGGAATCGTCGTATGCATCATCGCCACCTGATTACTCTTTTCGCTTTTCTGCCGCTTACCGTCGCGGCACAAGCGGTGGACGAGAGCAAGCTAGTCCGGCTGCCTGGCAATACACATATCGCGGCGCGCCCGGAGTTCGACCAAGGCCCCGTGCCGGACAATTTCTTCATGGGACACATCCAGCTTCAGCTCAAGCGCAATCCCGAGCGGGAGGCGGCGCTCGAACAACTGATCGATCGGATGCACGACCCGAATTCGCCCAACTTTCACAAATGGCTGACGGCGGAAGAATTCGGCGGGGAGTTTGGCCCCGCGCCCCAGGATATCGACACCGTCGTCAACTGGCTGCGCGGGCATGGGTTCCGAATCGGCACGGTGTACAAGAGCGGCATGTTGATCGACTTTGCGGGTACGGCCGCGCAGGTGCGCGACGCTTTTCATACCGAGATCCATCGGTACAACGTGGATGGCGAACAGTACACCGCCAATGCCGGCGACCCGGAGATTCCAGCCGCTCTGGAGCCCATCGTGATGGGCCCCGCCGCGCTGTACAGCTTCCATCGGCATGCCCATGCGCGCAGGGCGCACCTCACCGAAACGTTCAATGGCATCACGGAGTATTACGTGACTCCGGCGGACTTCGCGAAGATCTACAATGTCACTCCGCTATGGACCGCCGGCGTGACCGGCGCCGGGCAGACGGTGGCGGTCCTGGAAGACTCCGATATGCAGATGACCGACTGGCAAACGTTCGTCTCCAGCTTCGGCCTGGCGTCCTATGGCGGAACCTTCGCTACGGTCCATCCGAATTGCAGCGATCCGGGCGCCAACGGCGACGAGATTGAGGTCGCGGTGGACGCGGAGGGAGTCAGCACATTCGCGCCGGGCGCGGCCGTGCAGGTGGCCGCCTGCCCGTCCACACGGACTACGGATGGGGACATTACGGCCGCCGCGAACCTGCTGGATCTGCCCAACCCGCCGGACGTATTCAGCGACAGCTATGGCGGTTGCGAAGAGCAAACCACCAAGAGTTACGAAGCTCTGATCAATAGCACCTGGCAGCAGGCCGTGGCCGAGGGTGTGTCCGTATTTGTAGCGGCGGGAGACGAGGGCGCCGATGAATGCGGTTATGGCCGGCGCTATGCGACCACCGGAATCAGCATCGACGGCACGGCTTCGACTCCCTATGACGTGGCCGTGGGAGGCACCGATTTCTCCGATGTCGCCAGCGGGACGGCGAGCGTTTATTGGAGCGCCACGAACAGCGCCACGGGCGGTTCCGCTCTGTCCTACATTCCGGAGATTCCGTGGAATGGAACCTGCGCCAGCAACATACTCGCGGCATATCTTGGCTACACCAGCGGCCTGGACTTCTGCAACACCTCCGTGGGCGAAGGCGGGGCGTATCAGCAGGTTTCCAATGCGGGCAGCGGCGGCCCCAGCAGCGTCTTCGCCAAGCCATCCTGGCAAACCGGTGTTTTGGGTATTCACAACGATGGCCGGCGCGATATTCCGGATGTTTCGCTGTTCGCCTCGGACGGAGTCTACAACCAAGCCATAGTCAGTTGCATGTCCGACGCCAATGAGGGAGGCGTGCCTTGCGACTATAAGAACCTCAAGGACACATTCCTGAACAGCGGTGGGGGCACCTCCTGCAGCGCGCCGTCTTTCGCCGGTATCCAGGCGCTCATCGATCAGAAAGTGGGTAGCCGGCAAGGCAATCCCAATCCGGTGCTGTACCAGCTTGCCGCCGGAGAGTACGGCGGCAACGGCAGTCCGAATCGCGGCAATCTCGGCAGTTGCAATGCGAGCAACGGCAACACGATCGGCGGCACATGCATCTTCAACGACGTTACCGAGGGAGACAACGATATTCCCTGCCAGGCGGGCACGCCGGATTGCTACAGTGTCGCGGGCGACCAATATGGCGTGCTTTCCACGTCGACCACCGCGGAGAGTATTGCGTATGGCGCTACGCACGGTTGGGATTTCGCGACTGGCTTGGGCAGCGTGAACGTGACCAACCTGGTTAACGCCTGGCCCATACCGGCCAACTCCTCCGCTGGGCGCAAGCCATAAAGCTGGAGTTGGTGCACGCGTAGTCTGTCTAAAATCTGTTTGGCGCGGTACGTATCACGATTAAGCGTCGCGCCGAAGCCCTGGCCGCCGCCGAAGATACAGTTCGACCAGGTCGCACACGCCTGCAGCCTGTCCTACAGATCCTTCAGGCTCTCATCAAGGAGCTTCCGGGTGCCCTCGTACGGTCCGCCCTGCCCCTCCCACTCCATGGAGAAGTAGCCCCGATAGTCGGCGGCCTTGGCGATGCCGAAGGTCCTGGCCATGCTCACGCGGAAAACCTTGCCGTTGTCGACCTCCGAATCCTTCACGTGCGAGATGTTGTACGCGTGCCGGAACATGGCTTCGACGGCCCTGTAATTGAAATCTTCGTCTCCCTTCATCATGGAGTTGCCGAAGTCCGGCAGCCCACGGAGCCACGGGCTGTTCACAGTGTCGATCACTTTGACCAGAAAAAAGGCGTCCTCCGTGTCCAGGTCGTCGTTCTCCAGGTTAATCATGACATTCTTCGCCGCGCCGTATTCGGCCACCTGCTTCAGGCTCTCGGACGCGCGGCCCACGTCGGGCGTCATGCCTCTGGCTCCCTGGATGTGGACGCGAATGCTAGGCGAGCCGATGGCCACGGCCACGTCCACCCATTTCTTGCCGCCGGCGATCGCTTTGTCGCGGCGCGCGGGATCGGTATCGTATAGGCTGGCCCCTACGGCCGTGGGGATGTTCACAATGTGCGAATGGGCCTGCTCGACCGCGCGGCGGAGTTCTTCGAGATAGGCGGGCTCGGTGGATGGAAAATGCGAGTTAAGCGGCTCGATGTTGTGGATGCCGAACTTGTCCACCACCATGGCCGCAAAATCCGTCAGCTTGAGGCCCGGATGGCCGGGCCGGTCCATGAAACTGCGGAACGGGTAGGAAGCGACTGCCAGGCGGTCGCGTGGCGCAGCGGGAAAGTGGATATCGGGCGTCGCGGCGGGGAGCGCTATCGGCGCGGCCCCGAGGGCGGCGCAGGTTTCGATGAAAGTGCGGCGGCTGATGGATGGCATGGCACCCTCCAGAATAACGCGGCGGTGGACATGCGATGCTTGGATTTGGAATAATCAGGCATCATGCGAACGATACTGGAGATAGACGATCCGATTCCGCTGGATCTCGCGTTCCATGGGAGCGCTGGTGGATTTGGCAGGTAAGGACGCCGTGTGCCCGGTGCTGGATTCCGATCCGCTATGAGCTACTCCCTCGACGCCAAAATCCCGCTCAGCGGCGTGTGCACGCCTTACACGAGGGACCGCGATTTCCGGAAGTTCGAGTTTTTCGAGGTGGGCGATCCATTTTTGCCGTAGGAGATGGGCATCTTTACCGCTGGTGCTCGCCGCAGCGGCCCTGGCAGGGTGCCATGGTTCGCAGGCGCATGGGCGGCAGGTCATCGTGCTGGGCGTCGATGGCATGGATCCGGGCTTCCTGGAGCGGCATTGGAGCGACCTGCCCAACGTCGCCCGCTTGCGCGATCGGGGTGGCTTCCGGCGGCTGGGCACCACCACGCCTCCGCAGAGCCCCGTGGCTTGGTCCACGTTCATCACCGGCCTGGAACCGGCGCAGCACGGCATCTTCGACTTCGTGCATCGCGATCCGCGGACGATGCAGCCGTTCTCCTCGATGAGCCGGACCGTCGAGCCGCGCTTCAAGATCCCGCTCGGCCCGTACGAACTGCCGCTATCTTCGGCGCGCGTGGAGACCTTGCGCAAGGGCCAGCCGTTCTGGCGGATGCTGTCGGAGCGCCATATCCCGGTGACCATCATGCACATGCCCACTAACTTTCCGCCGGAGCAGGCGGGCGAGGCCATCGCGGGTATGGGAGTCCCGGACCTGCGCGGAACAGAGGGTACCTTCACCTTCTACACCGACGATCCGGAGGAATCCGCGCGGGATCTGCCGGGTGGGCGGATCGTGAAGGTGCAAGGGGTGCACGGCCGCTACGTGCTGCCCGTGGAAGGGCCGCCGAACCCGTTGCGCAAGGATCGGCGATTTGCCGCGGAGGATCTGATCGTGGAGGCCGATTCGGAGCGGGACGCGGCGCGGCTGACGATTGGCGGCACGGAGGCCATTGTGCAGCAGGGCGAATGGTCGGATTGGCTGCGAGCGGATTTCCCGCTGCTGAGCTGGCTGGCGGGTGCGCGGGGCATGTTCCGCGCCTACGCGAAGGAGCTTCACCCGCGGCTGGCGCTGTATCTAACGCCGGTCAACATCGATCCGCGCGCGCCGGAGCTGCCGATCTCCGCGCCTGCGTCGTTCAGCCGCACCGTTGCGGGCGCGATCGGCCCGTTCTATACGCAAGGCATCGCGGAAGACACGTCGGCGTACCGGCATGGGGTGCTGAACCTATCGGAGTTTCTGCTGCAGAGCAGGCTGGTGCGCGACGACGAGATGAAGCTGCTGCGCTATTCGCTCGACCACTTTCGGGAGGGGCTATTGTTCTTCTACTTTTCGTCGATCGACCAGGGATCGCACATGCTTTGGGGGAAGCACGAGCCGGAGTTGCTGGAGATTTATCGCGCGGTGGACAGCGCGATCGGCGACGTAGCGCGGCGGTTTCCGCGGGCGGACATCGTGGTCATGTCGGACCATGGTTTCAATTCGTTCGATCGCAGCGTGAATCTGAATACGTGGCTGTGGGAGAAAGGTTTTCTCGCGCTGCATGGACCTCCGCGGGGCGGCGATGAAGGCTTCGCGGACGTGGATTGGCGCGGGACGCAGGCCTACGCGCTGGGGCTGAACGGTTTGTATCTGAACATTGCCGGGCGGGAAAAGAACGGCATTCTGCAGCCGGGCACGGAGACCGAGGCGGCAATGCGCGTGCTGGCGCGCGAGTTGACGGACTTTCGCGATCCGGTGAATGGCCGGCAGGTGGTGGAGACGGCTCCGGCGACCGGCGCGTCGATGGGTCCGGACATGATTGTGGGTTATGCGCGCGGGTATCGGGGATCGTGGGAGACGGCGTTGGGCGCGGCGCCGCGGGCCATTCTGGAGGACAATACGGATGTTTGGATCGGCGACCATTGCATCAACGCCGAAGATGTGCCGGGCGTGCTGCTGAGCAATCGGATGCTCCGGACGAAGCGGCCTTCTTTACGGGATCTTACGGTTACGATCTTGGGGATGTTCGGGGTGGGTCCGGGCGAGGGGATGAAGGGGAGGAACGTTTTTTGAATTTGCGGGGCATCAAAATCCTTGACAAATCCATGGGCGGAAGCCTTCGCTTCGCAGTTGAATTTCCAGACCGCGGCCCTGTGGTTCCGTCCGGCATTTCCGAAGCCCGGCCGGAATCGTAGGACGACGGAGCATCAGAATACGCGCGCCAACAGCGCCCCCGGAGCGCTTCCCAGATCCCCCGACCAGCGGGCCATATCCATCTGCAGCCGCCGTCCGTCGCTGCGCACCGTGACCAGCCCATCGATATCGGTGCGCAGCACGCACGCCTGCCGCTCCCGATAGCGCTCCAGCACCTCGGCGTGCGGATGCCCATAGGAGTTCTCAAAGCCCGCGGACATCACCGCGAAGGCCGGCTGCAGCACATCCAGAAACGCAGCCGTGCTGGAAGTCTTGCTGCCGTGGTGCGGCACCTTGAGCACGTCCGTCTTGCGCAACAAGCCCTCGGCGACCAGCTCCGCCTCGACCTGCCGCTCGATATCGCCGCTCAGCAGGAACGACTGCCGCCCGAAGGTCACACGGAAGGCCAGCGAATCGTTGTTGTGCGGCGCCTCTTTAGCCACATAGTCCAGCGAAGGCGCCAGCACCTCCAACTCCGCGCCGCCATAGCTGAACCTTTGGCCGCGATGCAGCGGCACAATACGCACGCCATCCCTGCGCGCGCGATCCCGCAAAGCGTCCCATGCGGGGTTGTCCGAATTCGCGCCGGTCCATAGCTCCCTGGCGTGGAAGTTTTCGAGCAGCGACGGCAGCCCGCCGATGTGATCGGCATGCGCGTGCGTACACACCATCGCGTCGATGCGGCCGATGGAGCGGTCCCACAAGTAGGGCGATACCACGTCTTCACCGATATCCATTTGCGCGGGCGCGCGATGCCCGAAGTTGGGGATGCCGCCGCCATCCACCAACATCAGCTTGCCGTCCGGGAAGGCCAGCAGGATGCTATCGCCTTGGCCCACGTCCACCACGGTCATCTCCAGCGTATTGGGCACGATTTCGGGTGGAAACGGATGCCAAAGCAGCAGCGCCAGCAAGACCGATAGCGCACCTGCGGCGGCGGTGAACCACCAGCGGCCCGCGCGCCCGGCCATGACCGCCAGAATCAGCCCGGCGCCGATGGCGATTCCCAACCACGCGGGCGGAGTGGGTATGCGCCAGTTCGGCTCCAGATGCATGTGCCAGGCGACCACCGCGTGCGATGCCGCGAGCAGCCACCCCGCGGCCTTCGCCACCCATGCCCAGCCGGTAAATATGGCTATGAAGCCCACCGGAATTACGGCGCACATCAAAGGCACTACTATGGTGTTGGCGGACACGCCCGAAAATCCGATGCGATGAAAGTACACCACCATCGGCAGCGCCAACCCCAGTTGCACGATGGCCGACACCACCGCAAGTTGGAACGCGTAGAACATCACGCGCGCCGGAATGCCGATGGCCAGGCAACTGGCGCGCTCCGGCAGCCTGGTCCATAGCCGCAAGGTTTCCGCTAGCAGACGCATCTCCACGCGAAACTGCGCGGCTACTGGCGCCAGGTGCAGGTCGCGGCCGGTATCCGGCAGGTCCGCCAGTGCGCGCGCGCGCGAGTACGAGGTGCGCTCCAACACCGGCGTGGCGAATGCGCCAATAAAACCCACCGCCAGGAACGTGAGCTGAAAGCTGGCTTCGAACATCTGCTCGGGATCGAGCACCAGGAAGCCGATGGCCACCGCCGCCAGAATGTTCAGGATTCGCCGCTGCCGCGCGAAGTAGCTGGCCACCGCGAACAGTGTGAAACCGGCGGCGCAGCGCACGCAAGGCGATCCCCATCCGGTCACCAGCGCGTACAGCCACAGCAGCGCGGAGGTGACGAACAGGGCCGCCTCGCGCCGCACGAAGCAGAGGCGCAGCACCAGCATCAGAAAGGCGGCCAACACTACTGTATGCGTGCCCGAGATTACCAGCGCGTGGTAGGTTCCCGTGTTGCGGAACTGTTCCGTCCAGACGCGCTGCACCTGGTAGGTTTCGCCGATCATGACGGCTTGCATCATGCCGGTCTCATACGGCTTGCCTTGGTAGAGATGCGCGAGGCGCTCGAGCGCCATCACGCGCAGGCCCACGATAGCGGCCTGGAATCGCGATCCGCACTGGCCGGGCAGCACCGTAACCTCGCCTCCGGAGCTCATGGCAGCGGTCCAATAGATATCGCGGCGCGCCAGATAGAGCGCATAGTCGAAAGCGCCGGGATTGCCGAAGTTGCGCGGCCGCCGCGCACGCGCCTCGAACTCCACGCGCTGGCCGTAGTGCAGCGCGGGTGGCGGCTGGCCTTCGCGCGCGTAGGCGGTTACCTGCACGCGCGCGCCAGGGTCCAGTTCCACGACGAAGCGTTCGCGGTCGCCGGAGAGCGCCGGCGGCTGGACCACGCAACCGCTCAGGATAACCGGCTCGCGCCCCTCCACATCCAGATCCGGGCGAGGGCCCGGGCGATGCGCCAAGTCGACCAGCACGCCCGCGAACGCGAGACCCAGCAGGCAGGATGCACCGGCCAGGAGGCGCGCCCGCCGCCAGAGCGCGATGACGCCCAGGATTGCAAATACCGCAATGACCACGCACAGCTCGCTGGTTTCAAACGACACGCATCGCGAAGCCAGAATGCCCGCGGCGATAGCGGCTAGAGGCGGGACTAGAGGGTCTTGCATGGGCCGGCTGCCGGTGGTTCGGCGATGAAGCCCATGCGCGGCTTGCGCCGTTTGGGAACGGCCCTGAGATCTTTGAATCCCCGCTTCACCTTTTTTTCAAGATGCTGAATATCCTTGACCACGATCGACAGGACTGCCGCATGGTCTTCTTGCTTGCGCTCCACCAACTCCATCTTGCGCGCCAAATCCCGGTGGGTGGCCACTACCTCGCGCAGTCTCACGAAGGCGCGGACGATCAGGATGTTCATCTGTACCGCCCGCTCGCTGTTGAGGACGGAGGACAACATGGCCACACCGTGCTCGGTAAAGGCATAGGGCAGCGTGCGCCGTCCACCGCGCCCCTTTGACATCGCAATCCGCGATGTCAAAGAATCCGTCTCTTCCTTGCTAAGTTGGAACATGAAGTCTTCGGGAAAGCGCTCTAAATTCCGCTTAACGGCTTCGTTCAGCCGGAAGGTGGGCACGCGATACAGGCCGGCCAAATCGGAATCGAGCATGACCTTCTGGCCGCGGAAGAGGTATATTCTTCGTCCGATGGGTTCCGACGGCAGGCGTTCGCCGCGGGTGTTGATGCGCCTGTTTCCGGCAACGGTAGCCGCGGGGGCGGGAAGTAACTGTCGCATGGGCTAGCACGTTAGTGGCCCGGCCGGCCCGTATTTCTCCATTTCGATTGCGGCGCCCCTGCGTGAGCATCCCTCGCAGCCGGGCACGCCCTGTTACATCAGACCCTGGCAAGCCTTCATGGGAATCGCGCTGGCCCGCAGATCCCGCAAGGGAACGTGCCAACGGCGGCTAAAAGCCGGATTCTCGGGTCACGAATGGTCGGAACGATCGACTGGGGGCGGCCCGAGGCGATCATCCTTCCGTAATACCGTCGAATCGAACTCAGGCGGAACACCGTGCGCGTACCGTGTGCCGACACCGGTCTCTACCCGTTGCCGCCGGACGCCGAAGAGGAAGCCGCGGTGATGCCGACCGATATTCTTCCCACCGATTCGAGTGCGGCGCGCTGAACGGCCATGGCAGCCCGGCGATACCATCGCCATCGTGGGCGCGGGTCCGATCACCACCACGTTGTCTCAATAGCGCCAATGGAAACGCCGTCCAGCGCGTCATGGAACCGACTCACGGCGAGAGTTTCGACGCTGCCATCGAAGCCGCGGGATGCCCACCAGATTCGATATCTGTCAGGGCAGCGTAGGAATCGGGGGACATCTCGCGAAAATAGGAGTCCACGGAAAACGGGTACTACTGAATATTGAAAAACTTTAGGA
>DATNMW010000106.1:0-9591 GCA_035602155.1 Bryobacteraceae bacterium
TTTCCGGCTGCCCGCCGCGCTACGCTTAAGTCCGGTAACTCAAGCGCCCCGCCAGTCTGTTACGGCGGCGCATTGTCTTACCCGCGCTTATCCGCGTTCGTCCGCGGCGCAAATCGGCTTTGCTCGGCAGAAGAACTAACCATGGCTACTATCAATCAGATACACGCTAATCGCCTCAATGCGCAGAAATCCACCGGCCCCAAAACCCCCGAGGGTAAGGACAAGGTCCGCTTTAATTCCCTCGTCCACGGCCTCCGCGCTGAGTCGCCCGTCATCCCCGGCGAAGACCAGGGCAAATTCGACCGGCACCTGGAACGGCTCATCGCCACCTGGACGCCCAGCGACGACAGGGAACAGTCATTGGTCGAACAAATCGCCGTCACTCAGTGGAAACTGGCACGCATCGACCATGCCGAGGCAAAAATATATGCCGAGGGCGCCATGACTCCTGTCGAACTATCCATGGCCATCAACCGCCTCTGCCTCACCCAGGTGCGCCTCGAACGCTCCATTTCCAGCATCACCGCCGAGTTGGACCGGTATCGCAAGAGCCGCCTTGAACCGGAGGCGGAAGCCAAGCCCACACACAAGCCCACACACAAGCCCGCGACCGACTGTGAAACCAGCGAGCAGTACCAGAAGGGCCTTGTCTGGAGTTGCCCTGAGGGTCGCAGCTATACTGTGCTTCCCAAGGTCTGCGGCCTGGATGGCGTCTGGCGCGAAATTCCCCGCGAAGTGCTCGGCGACTTTTCAAATCCCCCGCCCGGCTGATGCCTTGGCCTAACCGTGGCGCAGGCGTTGAGAATCCGCCAGCGCGCTCCCAATGCGGCGCGCTAGAATAATGTTCATAACGCCTTGGCTAACCCCAGCCTGCATGAACAGTTCGACCGGACCGAGGAGCGCACGCTGTCCCACCGCTCCGCCGGTCTCGGGGCTGCGGGCGCCTTTTTGCTGCTGGCCTGCGCGCCCCTGTTGCGGGGCGGACGGCTGCGCTGGTGGGCGCTGTGCGTTTCCGCCGTAATCCTGCTGGCCTCGCTGCTGCGGCCCAGCCTGCTGCATCCGATGGCTTGGTTGGGGCGTAAGCTGGCCGATCTTCTGGGGCGGGTTGTCGGGCTGGTCTCGCTGGCGCTTCTGTTCTATCTGGTCGTCACGCCGTTCGGCCTCGCGCGCCGGCTTTTCGTGCGCGATCCCCTGCGGCGCCGCATCGACAAACGCTGCAATAGCTATTGGGTGGAGCGTCGGCCGCCGGGACCCTCCCCCGAAAGCATGGCCCATCAGTTTTAGGAGAATGCGATGTCCTTTGCCCGCGAATTTTGGGCATTCTTGCGAGTCCGGAAGAAGTTCTGGCTGCTGCCGATCGTCCTGATGGTGCTGGTATTCGGCGCGCTGCTCGCGCTGGCCCAGAGTTCCGCCATTGCGCCGTTCATCTACACCCTGTTCTGAAGCGTCCCGCGGACCATGCGCGTTCTTGGAATCTCGGCGTTCTATCATGACAGCGCGGCCGCGTTGGTCCGCGATGGCCAGGTTGTGGCGGCGGCGCAGGAGGAGCGTTTCTCACGCCGCAAGCACGATGCGCGCTTCCCGCGCCACGCCGTATCCTACTGCCTCCAGCGGGAAGGCGTGCCGCTCGAGTCCATCGATTACGTCGTCTTCTACGACAAGCCGTTTCTGAAGTTCGAGCGCCTGTTGGAGACTTACCTGGCCTTCGCGCCGCACGGAATGCGCTCCTTCGCCATGGCCCTCCCTCTGTGGATCCGCGAGAAGCTGTTTCAGAGGAGCCTGCTGCGCAAAGCGCTGCAAGGTTTTGGCCCGGGGTTCGATTTTGACGCGCGTTTGTTGTTCGCCGAGCATCATCTGAGCCACGCCGCCAGCGCCTATTACCCGTCGCCATTCGCGTTCCAAGAAGACGCAGCCGTGCTGACTATGGACGGTGTCGGCGAATGGGCTACTACCTCGGCCGCCATGGGAAGCGGCCACCGCCTGGAAGTGCTGCGTGAAATACACTTCCCGCATTCGCTCGGCCTGTTCTATTCGGCCTTCACCTACTACGCCGGCTTCCGGGTGAACTCCGGTGAATATAAGCTGATGGGTCTCGCGCCTTATGGCGAGCCCAAATACGCCGGCTTGATTCGCGACCGTTTGATCGACATCAAGCCCGATGGCACGTTCCACCTGGACCTGGATTACTTCGATTACTGCACCGGCCTGACCATGACCAACCGCCGCTTCGACGAATTGTTCGGCGCCCCGCGTCGCCTGCCGGAGGCGAAATTGACACAGCATGATGCGGACGTGGCGGCATCCGCGCAGGCTGTTGTGGATGAGATCGTGGTGCGCCTCGCGCGCTCGCTGGCGGCCCAGACCGGAGCCGCGGCGTTGTGTATGGCCGGGGGCGTGGCGCTCAACTGCGTGGCGAATGCCAAGGTCCTCCGCGACCGAGCCTTCCGCCGGCTGTGGATTCAGCCCGCGGCGGGCGACGCCGGAGGAGCCCTCGGCGCCGCACTCTATGTTGGACAGGCCTCCGCGCCTGTCCCCCCAGTCTCCTGCCTGGACCACATGCAAGGAGCCTACCTGGGACCAAGTTTCCCCCAACCCGAAATCGAACAAAGCCTTCGCTCGGCAGGCGCGCGCTTCGCCATCCTGCCCGAAGAAGCGCTCCTGGATTCGTGCGCCGCCGCGCTCGATCGCCAACAAGTGCTGGGCTGGTTTCAAGGCCGCATGGAGTTCGGCCCGCGCGCGCTGGGCAACCGCTCCATTCTGGCCGACCCGCGCGCGCCCGGCATGCAATCCGCCCTCAACCTGAAGGTCAAATTTCGGGAATCGTTCCGCCCGTTCGCTCCGGCCGTGCTGCGGGAGGACGTCGCCGATTGGTTCGACTTCGACGGTGACAGCCCCTACATGTTGCTGGTGGCCGGCGTAGCTCAGTCCAAGCGCCGCCCGCTTACGGATGCCGAGCGGTCCCTGAAGGGCTTCGACTCACTGCGCGCGATGCGGTCGGAAATACCCGCCGTAACCCACGTCGACTATTCCGCGCGCCTGCAAACCGTGCACCGCGAAACCAACCCGCGCTTCCACGCGTTGCTCTCGCGGTTCAAGGCGCGCACGGGTTGCCCGGTGCTGGTCAACACCAGCTTCAATGTGCGGGGCGAGCCCATCGTTTGTACGCCGGAAGACGCCTTTCGCTGTTTCATGGGAACGGATATCGATTTGCTGGCGATTGGGGACTGCCTGCTGCGCAAGCAGGATCAGGATCCCTCGCTCAAGAGCCAATACGCCAATACGCTGGCGCCCGACTGAGTCTGCTATGGGTATTCCACACCAACCAGAAATAGCCCCTTCGCCGGCGCCGTAGGGCCGGCCTTGCGCGTGCAGCCGGGAGTCAGCACCTCGCGCAACCCGGATTCGTCGAGGTTCCCGCGCCCGGCTTCCAACAGCGATCCCACGATGTTGCGCACCATGTGCTTCAGAAAGCCGCTGCCGCGCACGCGGTAGATCAGGCGCTCCGGCCGCGCTTCGATCTGCGAACTGAAGATGGTGCGCACTTTCATCTTGCCTTCGTCGTCCCGGCTATCGGAAGCCGCAAACGCGCTGAAGTCGTGCTCGCCCTCCAGCGCCGCCGCGCAAACCAGCATGCCATCCAGGTCCAACGGATAGGGATGATGATGGACGTACCGCCATTCCCATGGGGGACAGACTTCCGCGCGCACGATGCGGTACTCGTAGGTCTTGGCCAGCGCCTGAAAGCGGGGATGAAAATCCGGCGCGGCGTCCTCCGTGGCCAGCACTCGGATGGAGGTGGGCAGCAACCGGTTCATGGCCTTCCGAAGATTCGGCAGCGGGATGGGGTTCTCGATGCTGAAGGCGGCCACTTGCGCCAGCGCATGTACGCCCGCGTCGGTGCGGCCGGAGCCGGCCACCTGTACCGGACCTCCTTCGATTTCAGCCACCACCGATTCCAGCGCGCCCTGAATGGTGGGCAGGCCGGGCTGCACTTGCCAGCCATGGAAATCGGTACCGTCGTAGCCGAGTTGGATTCGAATGCGGCGCATTTGCCCGCCAGTCTCAGCCGCGCGCCTCACCCCGGCCGCGATCCGGGTTTCACCACCGGCACGCCCTGCGCGCACAACGGACACCCAGCCGGATCGTAAGTCACCACCTGCAGTGTCACCAGAGCAACGCGGGGCGCCCCCACATCCGCGACTCCGCCGCTGCGATCCACGACGGAGCCGGCCGCCAGCGGACGCGCCCCCGCCGCGCGCAGCACCTCCACTACGTCGCGCGTGCTGCCTCCCGTAGTGATCACGTCTTCCACCACGAAAGCCGCCTCGCCCGGCGCTACCGTGAAGCCGCGGCGCAAGGCCATCTTCTTGTTCTCATCCCGCTCGGTGAAAATGAATCGTGCGCCCAACGCGCGCGCCACTTCGTGCCCGACGATCAGACCGCCCAGCGCGGGCGACACCACCAATCCCACGGGTTCCGGCGTGAGCTTACGCAGCTCGTCCGCCAGCAGGCCGCCCAACTCGGCCGCGTGCCGCGGATGTTGCAGCACCAGCGCGCATTGCAGATACGCCGGGCTGTGCAGGCCGCTGGTGAGCCGGAAATGCCCGTTGAGATAAGCGCCGGTAGTGCGGAACGTCTCCAGAATGGACTCGGCTTGCGGCGTCACAAACGCCTACTATACCATTGAGAAACAACCCTTACCCAAAGGTTAACCATGCGTCGCATTCAAACTGTCATTGCCATTCTCAGTGTCCCGCTGTCGATCGCCCCGGCCTTCGCCCAGCAAGCCCACCAGATCGGTCAGGCGGATGGAACTTTCTCCTGGCTCACCGGCCGCTACCGGATGCCGCAAGTGCCGCCCATCGACGTGGCGAACTCCGGCCGCCTGGACTCGCTGCTGCGCGCCGGAAGGCTCTACCTCTCCATGCAGGACACCATCGCCCTGGCGCTCGAAAACAATCTGGACATAGAGATCCAACGCTACGGCCCCCAGATCGCCGATGCCCAGGTTCTGCGCGCGCGGGCAGGCGCATTCGCGCAAGGCGTCTCCACGTCCGTGACCGCGGGACCTACCAGCGCCCAGCCCGGCGGCGTGGCCCAGAGCGGCGTGTCCGGGAACCCTTCCACGCAGGCCAGTTCGGCCAGCGCCACGGCCGTGGGCAATACCGTGATTTCGCAATCCGGACCGCCCATTCTCAGCTACGATCCGGCGCTGGTGGGCAACGCAAGCTGGGCGCACCAGTCGATTCCCGAAAGCAGCGTGTTCATCGCCGGCACCGACGACTTAATTCAGCGGCAGGATAACTCCGGCCTCACCTATCAGCAAGGCTTCCAGACCGGAACTTCAGTCAGCCTGGGACTGAACAATTCCACGTCCATCGGCAACAGCTCCACCACGCTGTTCAATCCCGTCACCAGTTCGTCGCTGGGTATCACGGTCACGCAGCATCTGCTGCAAGGCTTCAGCCTGGCCGTGAACCAGCGCCAGATCGTAATAGCCAAGAATAACCGGGAACTTTCGGATCTAACTTTCAAGCTGCAGGTGATTACCACGGTCGCCGCCGTGATGGACCTTTACTGGGACCTGGTCACGTTCAACGAAAACGTGCGCGTCGAACAGCAGGCCGTGGCCACCAGCACCAAGCTTTTCGAAGACAACCAGAAGCAAGTGGACGCGGGGATGATGGCGCCCATCGAAGTGGTTCGGGCGGAGGCGCAATTGGCCACCGATCAGCAGAACCTGACGCTCGCCGAAACCCAACTGCTGCAGCAGGAAACCATTTTGAAGAACGCGCTCAGCCGCACCGGCGTGGCTAGCCCCGCTGTAGCCGAAGCGCGCATCGTGCCCACGGATCGCATCCGCGTGCCCGGCGTCGAGCCGGTAACGCCCATGCAGGATTTGGTAGCCATGGCGCTGTCGGCGCGTCCGGAACTGGCGCAGAATCGCATCCAGGTCGCCAATCAGGAGATCACCTTGCACGGCTCGAAGAACGGGCTTCTGCCCACGCTCGATCTGGTCGCCTCCGTGACCAACAACGGCTTGGCGGGGCAGGTGAGCACCGTGCAATCGACGTTGCCCTTCAGCTTCGGCGCGCCCAGCCCGGTTTTCATCGGCGGATACGGCACGGTGTTGAAGCAGTTGTTCGCGCGCGACTATCCCAACTACTCGGCCGGATTCAACCTCACCATTCCGCTGCGCAATCGCGCGGCGCAGGCCCAGGCCATCAACGACGAGCTGACCCTGCGGCAGTTGCAGCTTGGCGTGCAAAGACTGGAAAACCAAGTGCGCGTGGACGTACAGAACGCCGTAATCGGCGTGCAGAATGCGCGCGCGCAATATACCGCGGCCACCAAGGCGCGCATCCTGCAGGAACGCACGTTGGATGCCGAGCAGAAGAAGTATGCGGCCGGCGCTTCGGTGATTTACAACGTGATTCTGACCCAGCGCGACCTGGCCACCGCGCGCCAGAGCGAGTTGGCGGCCGAAGCAGCCTACGCCAAGTCGAAGGTGGAACTGGAGCGGGTCACTGGACAAACGTTGAACAACAACGGCGTCTCGCTCGGCGAAGCGTTCCAGGGCGTGGTGTCGCGGCCTGCCAGTGCCCTGCCAGCCGCGGATCGGTAGGGCGCATCGGACTATGGCAAATTTTCGTCACAGTACCGTACCCAAATTGGACAAATCGTGTCGGGCGAGTGCCAATCCTGGACGTGTGGCGTGGGCTACTTTGGTTAGCTTATTGGAAATAATAGAGTTGCCGTTTGGCGAGACGATTGCTCAGTATAAGAGCGTGATACACAACGAGCAGGCCCAGCGAGCAGCGATTGTTTCCCCGTTTGGTTCCCGCCAGCCACTCACCTCTGTCAAATCCCCTGAAATCCTCTAAATCCTCACAATTGCGCTCGCTGGGCTTGGCAGCACCAAGTTCCTTTGTCGATGGCGGTTGCCCCGTTTATTTCCAATCCGCCGTGAAGATATTGAATTCGTATCGCTCCTTGGCATCCCGGTCTGAACAAAACACAAGCGTCCTGCCGTCCGGCGAAAACTCCGGAAAAGAGGTGAAGCCGCCGAAATCGGTGACCTGCTCCAAGCCGCTGCCATCCAGGTTCATCATGTACAGCTCAAAGCGGCGCGTATCGCAGGCGTGCTTGTTGGAGGCGAACAGAATCTTCTTGCCGTTCGGCGTGAAGGTGGGGGCGAAGCTGGCACAGCCGAAATCGGTGACAGTGGTCGCATGGCCGCCATTTGCGTCCGCCACCACGATCTCCATCTTCATGGGCGCGGTCGTGTTGTCGGCCAGCAGCGATTTGTAGCGCGCCATATCCTCAGGCGTTTTCGGATAATTAGCGCGCCACACCAGCTTGCGGCCGTCGCGCGAGAATACCGCGCCGCCGTCGTAGCCCGCCTTCCTGGTGATCTGCTTCTTGTGCGAGCCGTCCGTCTTCATGCTCCACAGGTCCAGGTCGCCCGACGCCAGCGATGTGAAAACCACGTTGCCGGTCTTCCAGTTGATGGTCGCCTCGGCGTCGTATCCGGGCGCATTCGTCAGTTGCTTCAGGATCTTTCCCGCGTCGGTCGCCAGGTAGATGTCATAGCCCGCGAACACGCCCCAAACATATCCGCGGCTGCGGTCCGGCGGCGTGGGACAAGCGTCGCCGGCGCCATGCGTTGACGCGTACACGATGTGCTTGTTGTCTGCCAGGAAGTAGCCGCAAGTTGTACGGCCCTTGCCGGTCGATACCATGTGTTGATCCGAGCCGTCGGCATTCATGATGAACATCTGATCGCACTCCAGCGGTGGCCGCGTGGACTGGAAGATCAGGCGCTTTCCATCGGGCGCCCAATAAGCTTCGGCATTCTGGCCGCCGTGGGTCAACTGGTGGAAGTTACCGAGATGAGAGTCCGCGCCGAAGCAGGAAGCTGTCAACAGCGCCGCAATGGCGGAAGAAAACCTGAGCATCAGACCATTTTATACTGTGCGGGCGCGCCGCTCGAAGATTGCGCGGCAAGACTGGGCGGCAGATCGAAGTTGAACCGCCACAAGGCGGTATGAAGCGGTATACTTGTTTCGTCGAAATTCCGTAGTGCGAGGTAAGTAACATGCCTGACGATCAACTTTCTGCTATCAACCACATCGTAGTTCTGATGTTGGAAAACCGGTCGTTCGATCATATGCTCGGCTTCCTCTATGCCGATGCCGGAAATGTGTCTCCCGCCGGACAGCCCTTCGAGGGACTTACCGGGCAGGAGTCCAACGCAGGCGCGGATGGGACCGCCGTACAGGTCTTCCAGATCGATCCCACCGGCGCGAACGCTTATTTCATGCCCGGCGCCGATCCCGGCGAGGGCTACACCGCGACCAATTCTCAACTCTTCGGCAGTAACGACGCCCCCACGCCGCCGGTCGCGAAGAATAACGGCTTCGTAACGGATTTCGCGTACACCCTGGGCTGGGAGGCCAAGGAGAAATGGTCTATCGTGCCCGGCACCGCGGCCAACGACATCATGGGCGTCTTCACGCCGGCAATGTTGCCGGTGCTCTCCGCACTGGCCAGCGGTTACGCCGTCTGCGACTACTGGTTCGGCTCCGTTCCCACCGAGACGCTACCCAACCGGGCTTTCGTATGCGCGGCCACCTCCCAGGGCCACATGGACGATAAGACTAAGTCGTACACGTGTCCCACGATTTTCGGATTGCTCACCACAAACGGCATCGGTTGGAGCATCTACGGATACGATCAGGATCCGCTCACCCGCCAGGACTTCTCGGACACAACCAATGCGGACGATAGCCACTTCGGACTCTTCACCGACTTCCAAGCAGCCGCGGCGGCCGGCTCCTTGCCAGCCTATACATTCCTGGAACCCAGTTGGAGCGCGTCCGGAAACAGCCAGCATCCGAATTACAACGTGGCGTTGGGCGAGCAACTCATACACGATGTATACTACGCCCTGCGGAATGGTCCCTCCTGGAACGATACGCTGCTGATCCTAACTTACGACGAGCATGGGGGATGCTACGATCACGTGCCTCCGCCATCCGGCGCGACGCCGCCGGACAATTCGGCCGGCGAGTATGGTTTCGATTTCACCCGCTTCGGCCCGCGTGTACCGGCGGTACTCGTGTCGCCGCTGATCGCCGCCGGGACGGTATTCCGGGCCGACGCGGGCGCCGTACCGCTGGATCACACATCCATCCTCAAGACCGTGGAAACGCGATGGAACCTGGCGGCACTCACGGCCCGGGACGCCGCCGCATCCGATTTGGGCGCCGTGCTGACGCTCTCCGTTCCACGTACGGACGATCCGCTTGCGGGCGTGGTGGCGCCCGTGGCCGGCGGGCAGACTCCGGACGTAGACCGGCCCTCTCATTTGCAGCAGGTTCACGCCGAACTCGTTTCGCAACTGCCGGTTCCGGACGGGCAGGGCGGCACGCACCACACCATGCCGGTACTCAAGACCAGCGCCGATTACGCAGCGTACATCCGGGCGCGCACCAACGCCTGGAAGGAGTCGAGAAGGAAAGAGGCATCCCCTGCGCATGCGTAACTGAGAAGACAGAAGTCAGGAGCCAGGAGTCAGAATACGGAATA
>DATNMW010000107.1:0-25847 GCA_035602155.1 Bryobacteraceae bacterium
GGCCGTGGTAGAAATACATCAGGTTGACGAACATGCCACGCTGGTCGGCGGCGCGGAGTAAACGCTCCAGGCGCGCGAGCCAATCCGGCTTGAGCGAACCATCCGGCGTAAAGGCGCTCACATAAGCGCCGCGGCCCGGCCCCAGGCGATAGGCGTTGTCGCGATCGATGCCATTGACGGACTTGTCGTAGCCCGCCTGCGCGCCTTGCAGGCTGACGTTGACCATGAGCACGCCGTGACTCTTGTAGAAATCCAGCGCCTGGATGACGGCGTCCGTGTTGAATTCGGGATCGAAGGCCCGCTCATGCATCCACTCGTCGAGAAATAGGGCGTTCGCCAGGCGGATGTTCATCAGCTTGCCCTGGGCTTCGCGGCGGTAGGCCGGTCCGCTGTAGGTCTTCTGCCAGTTCTCGCCGGGCGCATTGCGGACGTAGAATGCGCGCTGATCGTAATGTTTGCCGAGCATGAATCCGGTACTGATCTCGGCGCCGCACAGGGCAGTAGCGAGCAAAGGTAGGATGAGGAGCCGATTCACGACGACATTATCTCATTTGGCGGGATCGGCTTGGCCTGAAGCCTGGTGGCCGGCCGCTGGAACGAAACTCCGATTTCAGCGTAACACTCAGGGCCAAGGGGCAGTCCGGCGCCGGCCACGAGTGGACTTCCGTAGCCGGATAGGGCGGCGAAGGCGCCGCCCTATCAAAACGCTGATGCCGGGTCCGAGAGAATCCTATTCTCTGAAGGAAGTGGTTTCTGCGTTCGCCATCATAAGTTCCGTTTTTCAAACAGCACTTCTTGAAAGCGACGGCCCGAACCGCACGGGCACGGGTCGTTTCGGCCAAGTTTTTCCAGAAGATCCTTATCGCCATGCACGACCCGGAGACCAGTCTTGACGTGGGCCTCGGATGGGAATCCTTTGCGGCGCTTACTGCTGCGCTCGAAAGGAAGATTGGTTGGTATTCAGTTGATTTGGCATTATATTCCTCCTCGATGCCCTTCATCTTATCAGACTACCAGTTCATGGGTGGAAACCCAGAACCGATCCAAGGCCGCCCAATCCATGTACGGCACCGCTATTCAGGGCGACGATGGTCAGGGTTGCGGAGTCTTCGCGAGGCCGTCCATCCCGGCTTCCAGGCGATGACTCGATGCGAAGGTCGTCCATGCCGACCAGTGCACTACGGCCATCTGCGGCTAAGCAAGAGTGGCAGAGTGGCATCCGGTGCGCCAATTGGTGTACAGTACACAATATTGGAGGCGTTCCGCATGATTCGATTTTCAACAAACTTGGGCGTTTGCATAGGGTTTGGGCTGGCAATGCTGCCGGCTCACGCGCAACCCCCAGTGCCCAAGAGATTGGTGGCCGATTACGGTTACTGGAGCCAGACCCAGACGCCGCCGTACAGCTCGGCGCAGATTCCGTTTCACAAGCTGACGCAGATCAACCACGCCGGAGTCAGCTTCAACGCCGACGGCAGCCTTAACGTACCCCCTCCGCCCAATGGCTTCCTGGAGCCGGCGCTGATCAGCGGGGCGCACGCGGCGGGCGTGAAGGTGCTGCTGCTGTTGGGCGGCGACTTTCCGGGTCTGGAAACCACCAGCGGCGGCCTCGCGGCTTTGCTGGCGAATTTGCAGACGTTCGTCACCACGAACGGCTACGACGGTCTGGATATCGATTGGGAATACCCCAGCTCCACCACGGATTCGCAGATGCTCTACCGCTTGATGACGGGACTGCGCAATATTTTCCCCAGCCCCCAATATCTCCTTTCCATCGACACTCCACCATGGGGATCGACCGCATACGATTTCCAGAATGTGACGCCGGCGATCGATTATTGGAACATCATGATGTACGATTGCGCGGGCCCCTGGACCGATGACGGACAGTTCAACTCGCCGGTCTTCCCGGACCCCAACAACCCGCAACCGTGGGAATGCCAGCCCGGAGGCAGCGCGGAGCAGGCCATCAACGTCTTTGTGAACGACCTGAATATCCCGCCCGCCAAGCTGAACATGGGAACTCCGTTTTACGGGTACCTGTATTTGAACCTTAGCCGGGTGTATGGCAACTGCACTCCACTGATCTATGGCGAGTGCGGTTACAGCGAGGTTCCGTCGTACAACTATGGCACGTTCATCAAGCAGCGCGTCAACGCACTGGGATGGACGGCTTACTTCGACCAGGAAACCATGGTGCCGTACCTGCTGCGCACGGATGGGCAGCCTGGGTTCATTACTTACGACAACGCGCTTTCGACCTACACAAGGATCTGGTATTCGGAATGGTCGCGGGGCTTGGGCGGCGGGTTTATGTGGTCGCTGGATGCGGACTACGACGGGTCGACGCAGGATCTGTTGGAGGCGATGTATCAGGCGACTATCAACGTGCCGTTGAGCGGAGCGGCGAAGCAGTAGCCTGCGCCGAACCCAGGTGCAGGGCCACGATGCCGCCGGTGAGGCGTTCGAACTCCACGGGGCCGAAGCCGGCGGCGCGCATCATGTCCGCCAATTCCTCGGGCGCGGGAAATTTGCGCACGGAATCCGGCAAATAGGTGTAGGCGTCGCGGGATCCCGAAAGCGCGCCCCCGATGAGCGGCAGTACGCGCCGCGAATAGAGGTTGTACAACGCGCCGAACAGCGGATTGGGCGGCTGCGAGAATTCCAGAATGGCCGCGGTTCCGCCGCCGCGCAGCACGCGCCGCATCTCGCGCAGGCCGGCTTCGTAGTTCGCCAGATTACGGAAGCCGAATGCGACCGTGATCAGATCGAGCGAAGCGTCCGGCAGGGGCAGGTTTAGCGCATCGGCTTCGAATAAAGGGCCACTCACTTTGGCTTGCGCGGCTACCAGCATGGGGTGGCAGAAGTCCGATCCAATCACTTGCGAGCCTGGCACACCGGTGGGCCGCGCGCCTTGCAGCACGCGCACCAGATCGCCCGTGCCGCAGCAGATGTCCAACACGCGCGCTTCGGGACGCACCAGCACGTCGCGCACGCGCGCCATTGTGTGCGCGCGCCAGTAGCGATCGATGTTGAACGAAAGCAGGTGGTTGGCCAGATCGTAGCGATGCGCCACGCGGCCAAACATGGCGCGCACCCATTCGGCCGCTTCCTGCTCGCTGCGCGTGCCGTGCGGCGTGGAACCTCTCATGCAAGACTCATGCAGGACTCATGCCAGGGCGGCCTGGATAGCGGCCAGCGCCATTTCGTCGCCGATGCCGGACACCACTTGCACCTCTCCGATGCGCTCCGGCAGCACGAAGTGGACCTTGCCCTGGATGGTCTTCTTATCGCTCGCCAGGCGCGCCAGCAAGCCCTCGGCAGAGATGCCCGCGAGCGGAGGAATCGGGCCGTAGAGGCGAATGGCCTCCAGGATGTCCACCGTGTCTTCGGCCGAAAGATGGCCGGTCATTTGCGCGAGGTACACGGCGGCGCGCATACCGAACGCCACCGCCTCGCCGTGCAGGAAGCGGGTGTAGCCGGTCTCGGCTTCCAGCGCATGGCCGAAGGTATGGCCGAAATTCAGGATGCGGCGCAGGCCACCCTCGCGCTCGTCGGCGGAGACCACCTCTGCCTTGATCGCGACGGACTCGGCGATGATGCGATCCACCACTTCCGGCCGGCGCGCCAGCACTTCGGCGCTGGACTCCGCGAGGAAGCGGAAGAGTGGCTCACTGCGGATCACGCCGGCTTTCAGGATCTCGTAGAGGCCCGCGCGGTATTCGCGGTCGGGCAGGGTGTCGAGCACGTTCGGATCGATGAGCACAGCCAGCGGCTGGTGGAAACTGCCGATGAGGTTCTTGCCGATTGCGAGGTTCACGCCGGTCTTGCCGCCGATGGCCGCGTCCACTTGAGCCAGCAGCGTAGTGGGGATCTGCAGCACGGGGACGCCGCGCATGAAGATGGCCGCCAGAAAGCCGGCCATATCCGTGACGATGCCGCCACCGAACGCTACGACTACACTGGAGCGGTCGGCGCCGCGGTGGACCATTTCGTCGGCCAGGCGCTCGACAGGCGCCAGGCGCTTCTGGTCTTCGCCGCCGGGCAGGAAGAGCACTTCGTGGGGAACGGCGGCCAGCGCATGCTCGAGGCGCACGCACTGGCGGCCCCATACGTCCTCGGCGGAGACGACGAATACTTTGCCGGCCTTGGCGGGCAGATAGCGGGCGGCATGTTGCAGGATGCCGCGCTCCACCACCGCGTCATAGGAGACGGGCGGAGTTTCTACGCGGAAGGTGGGCATATTGGTGTTGTACCATGCGGGCGCTTGGCGCTCGTCGGGCGCGGTGTTGCATCCGGTTGCACGCGGCGCCACGTTTTTCTCGATTTCTGTTGCATCGTGTTGCACTCCCTCGCAGCGGGGTGAACCTCTTGCAGGGGACTTGGGCCGTTGGCGCGGCTGATCCACGGATCTGACGAACAAAGCCTAACACGTTGATCGTAAAGTGCTTGGCTGAAACCTGTGGCATTCCGCGCATGCGGCGACGATCCGGACCATGATTCGAATCCAGCCGCTGGCGCGGGAAACGAACTTAGCCCGGCCCAGAAGCGTCTGGGTGAACCTCGACCGGAGATGAATCAGATTGGGTTCGTCTCGTAAACGGACTCTGGGTTCGTCGGGACCTTTGGCCTCTGCCACCACGCTACCGATAGAAGCGCAGGCAGGGCCAAAGGGCGGGAGCCGGCTCCCGGGCACTGTTCTTTGAACGCTCCTTCTCAGGATATCTTGGACCGTGGTCTTGCGTCGCGGCGTCTGTTGTAGGCTTCGCATCAGTAGAAAAGCTCGGGATTCCGCTTTTGCCTCGCCACGCGAGATCGACGTGGGTCGTAAGCATCGTTGCCAGATCGTGCGAGGTACGACCCAGGCGAATCGACCAGACGGCTGCTACTTCTCGGAAACCGATTTCTCCGCCAGTTCGCCGATAATCGGGAGCGCGTAAGCTTCGTCGCGGCTAGCCGTGACGATGATCATAAAGATCGCAATGCCGAACAAGACCAACTGGATGAGGGCGTTAAGGGGTACATGCCGCACCACGGAAAACATGGGCTTCAGCACCCAGTCTTCGATCAAATACGCGACGAACAAGTACAGGCCTTGAAAAGCGTGGAAGCGGACTACCCGGTCGGAGCGAAAGCGCTCCGACGCCAGCACGATGATCGAAAAGATCCAGCCGAGCGCGGGAATATAGCAGAGCACGGAGGCCGCGCGGGGCGTGATAGACCGGAACGGGTCGGCGGGACGCACCGGCGCATTTGGCTGCCGGGCGCCGCACCTGGCGCAGAAAACATCCGCGGCGTCCACCTGGTTCCCGCACTGGCTGCAAAAAGGCATCCGTAACTTGATACGTTACGCTAAAGCGCAATGTTCCGGCAAGCTGGTGTCGCGAAAGCACTTGCAGCAGTCTTCAGCCGGGGTGCGGCGGCGCGGTCACTTGGCGGTGAAAGATACGGATGCGATGTGGTTCTCCCATTCCAATTGCAGTTTGCCGGTGTTCCCGCCGCCGCTGGAAAGCGTCATCCTGTAAACCTCGATCGGCGCCGGGGGCTTGCTCATCTCCATCTTCACACGGCCCAGATCCATGTTCTGCTTGTATGCCAAGCCCCACTCTTTGGTGTCCTTACTGACGATGAACTCCCAATGGTCGGGATCGGCTACGTTCACGAAAAGCGTGTAATCGCCTGGCGGCACGTGCAAGCCCTGGATATCCAGTTCGGCATCCGTATGGAGAGCGGTGGCTGCGTTCGCGCCTGCGCGCCAAACGGGGTAGTGCGGGTCCTGCGATAGCTTGCCGCCGTCGCCGAAGATCTGCCTTCCATGCACCGAAGGCGCACAGTATTTGATGGCAATAGTCTTGCCGGCGATCGTAACCGAGGTATCCGCGGGCGGACTGGTAAACTTCTGCGCGAAACTCAGGTTCGCCGTGATGGCGAGGGCGGCACAAATCAAAACGGACTTGGTCATGGGTCTTTTTCTCCTTGACGATTGGGGAATGGGCTACATCACTAGCCTACCCCAAACTCAACGGTGTGTCAGGTGGAGGCAGGAACGGAGCTATCGCCGTGTTGGGCGGCGTGCGCCAGATTGATCCGGCGGAGTGAGCGCAAGCCATTGAGCCGGACCAGCGGATTCGGGTCCTGCTGCACCATGTAGCGCAACAAGGCGATGTAGCGCTGGTCGCCGGTTTGGCCCATAACCCAGGCTACGGCAGCCCGAAAAGGGGCCTCCCGCCGGCGAACCATTTTAAGCACGTGCTCGTGAATCTCGCGGGTTTCTCCCAAGCGATGTAAACCGACCAGGGCGTTGGCGGCCACGCGGCGGTTCGGATCGGTCAGGGCACGCCGGAACAGCGGGCGACAATCAAAACTGGCTGGACAGTTCCAAAGGCCCTCCACGAAATTGGCGCGCACACGGGCGTCCGCATCCCCCATCAGCCGGTCCATTACGCCGCGTGTGGACATTATTTGTCCGAACAGCAGCGCGGTTTTGGACCGGATGCGGCTATCGGGATCCCGAAGGAACTGGATTAATATTGGGATCAACCGGCCGCTGCTGCCGAGCTTCTCCAAGACGGCCAATCCTCGCTGGCGCGCAGCTTCAGTCATCCGGTCGTCGCTGAGCAGGCTCCTGGCGAAGCGCGCATCGAAGCGCGGTTCGTGCTGCATCAGCGCCTTGGCGACGGAGACTGAGCCGTCCAGAGAGGCGGCCGGATCGCACAGCTTCACCACCGTCCCGCTGTCGCGGGCTAACAAGCTTGCCAGACAACGACCGCCCTCTCCACAGTCTCCCGCGCGATACATCGGCAGGGCCGCCTCCAACACCCGTTCCCGCGCCTTGGCAGCCAATTCGCGAATATTGCGCGCGGCTTCCGATGGGTTCTGGCTGTAGCGTGCCAGCCAATATACGAGTGCCTCTCCTACTTCGGTCGGCGCAGCGCGCTGAACCGCCGCGGTTCCTGAGACCGGAGCCGGAGCACCGAATTCCAGTTCGAACGGGTCGAGTTGCCGGGGGGCTTCCTCAAGCGGGGACACCAGGTCCTCCGGAGACGGGGGAATTTCCGCTCCGGGGCGCGGCTCCGCGGAACTGGTTTCGTGCTCGGGCCCAGATTCGATCGGCGACGGTGGCAGACTGTCCTTTCCGCGTACGTTGGTTGTGGGCAGCTTGCGCCGAGGTACGATCGGCGCGCAGGATACGATCCTGCCCCACATCCCTATGACTATCTATCGGCAAGAACGGGAACAAGGGTAAGGGGTTTCAGTTGCAAATACGATCTGTGGTAGTAGCAGCCCGTCTGAGATAGCCTGTTTCTACGTCTTTCAATGCGCCGAATCCTCGTCCTCGCACTAGCCTTGCCCGCATGGATGTGCCATGCCCAGGACTTCCGGGGCAGCCTGGCAGGGTCCATCAACGATGCCAGCGGCGGCCGTGTCCAGTCGGCGGAGGTTTCCCTGCAGGCCACCGAATCTTCGTTGGCACGCCAAACCAAGAGCGATAGCCGGGGAGAATTCCGCTTCGACGATTTGCTGCCCGGCAGCTACAGATTGATGGTCCGTGCCGCCGGTTTCGCGGACGCCAGTTCCAACGTGACGGTGGTGGTCAGCTCGGTGCGCGAGGTCGGTGTCACGCTGAATCTGGCCTCTGAGCGGCAGACGCTGAATGTTCAAGGGCAGGCGTCGTCCATTGTCACGCAGCCGATCGATACCACCAGCGCCGTTCACGGCGGTGCGGTCAGCGCCAAGGATCTGGATACCATTCCCCTGGCGAATCGCAGCTTCGCCAATATCGCCTACCTGGTCCCCGGGACGGAACCGGTGGAGCCGTCCGACCCTACCAAGGCGCGTATCACGGCGGTTTCTTTCGGAGGCAGCTCCGGATTGAACGATGTGAATTCCGTCGACGGAGCCGACAATTCGGACGATTATATCGGCGGCTTCCTACAGAATTTCTCTCCCGACGCGATTCAGGAATTTGCAGTGCAGACTTCGCAGCAAAACGCGGATATCGGCCGGAGCGTGGGTGGCTCGGTGGAAATCACAACCAAAAGCGGCACCAACGTGTGGCACGGCGAGACGGCCTTTTACGAGCGCGCCGCGGCGCTGAATGCGCGTTACCCCATCGAGAATCCTCCGCCGCTGCCGAAACAGCCGTTCTCGCGGCAGAACTATGTCGGCACGCTAGGCGGGCCCATCGTAAAGGACAAACTGTTTTTTTTCGCTTCCATCGAAGCGGTCCACGAAGACGCCAGCATCGCCTATAGCCCGGCGAGCCTCACCCAATTCGACGCCCTTGCCTCGCTGGCCGCGCAGGGTCTCATCCCGGGAATCCATTCGATATCCGTGCCGGACAATGTCCCAATCCCATACCGGGACTATCTGGGGGACCTGCGCTTCGACTGGGCGCAGTCATCCCGATCGCAGTGGTACCTGCGGACCGCCCTCGATACCTACACTACCGACAACGCCTTCGTGGAGCAGGCCACGCTGCCATCTACCGGCGCCACCTGGCATTCCAACTACATGAACATAGTGCTGGGCCAGCAATTCATTTTCAGCCCCGCATGGCTGGGAACCTTCACCCTGGCGGGCAGCGGATTGCGCTTGAACGAATATCGGAACTCCCAACTGGGCTTCGCGCTGGCCTTCCCATTCAGTTCCACCTCCCAGACTATTTCCGGCTTCGAAACCTTTGGCGACAACCAGTTCGTCACGCCGATCACGGCATTTCCCATCGCCCGGGATCAGGAAAAATATCAAATCCGTTATGCCGTGACGCACACCGCCGGCAGGCACTCGCCCAGTTTCGGCGTCGATTTCATTCACGAGCCGGTGATGAGCGGCGCGCTTCCGGGGAACGCGGAGAACCTTACCGTGTTCGCGCAGAATCCCGCGGACTACGTCAACAACCCGCAACAATTCGCAGTGGACCTGGCCTGCACGCCCACCGCGACCCTCGCGGTCACGGCCGGCACAACCTGTACCAACACACCGGCGGGCAACGGCAGTTTCTCGCAGAATGTGCAGCGGCTTGGAATGTACGCGGAGGATTCCTGGCGGGTGACGCAGCATTTCACGGTGAACTACGGCCTGCGCTACGACACGACATACGGGCTCTTCACGGCTTCCGGCAGGTCCCAGTTGGACAATCCCGCGCTGCTTACGCTGGAGGCTTTGCAGATTCCTCTTTTCCAGCACCCGGGGGCGCCGCAGGATTATCGTAGGCAGTTCGGGCCGCGGTTGGGAATCGCCTACGCGCCGGGCCAATCGCGTAACACAGTCATCCGGGCCGGGTTCGGCATGTTTTACAACGATCTGGCGCAGAACGGTTGGGTGACGGCTTTCCAGGCAGTGAACGCGCCTCCTGGGCTATGCGTCAATCCGGGCGACGCGGGCTGCCTTCCGGGAGCGGCCAATGGCGGCGCCGGTGCGCTGATCGATCCGGCTTACAAGACGCCTTACGCGCTGCACGCCAGCGCCGGCGTTCAGCATGCCTTCGATTCGCATTGGACGCTGGGCGCGGATTGGACGCATGAGGAGGGCAACCACGGCTACCGCCGCTATACCTATCAGGCCGGCTACACGCTCTTCTCGCCGCTGTATGCCGGCGACTTAGCCACCCAACAGCAGTATGTTCCCAATCTCACCGTTTTCCGGAGCGACAACCGGTCCCGGTACGACGGGCTTTCGGTGCATCTGCAAGCCAACCTTTCGCGATTCAGCCTGGTGCTGAACTATACGCTGTCGAGCGCCGAAACTTGGGGCTGCGTTTTGGGCGAACTCTTCGACTACGTAAATGGGGTCTGCAATCCGCTCAATGCGTTTGCCAAAGGCGATTACGGGCCGTCGGGCGAAAATGTCACGGACCGGCTGGTTCTGGCGGGAACCGTGCATCTTCCCGGCGGCTTCGAATTCTCCGTATTGAGTCAGGCCGAGAGCGCCCGGCCTTTCACCCTCACGACTCCTGTGGACGTGAATGGATTCGGAGATACGCTGGACGATCGCGCGGTGGTCAACGGCGTGCAAACCGGCATGGATGTATTTCGCGGCACGCCGTACATCCAGACCGATGTGCGGGTGAGCCGGCCATTCCGTTTTCACGACCGGTGGCGGCTGGTTCCATTTATTGAAATCTTCAATTTGTTCAACCGCAACAATCCCGGCGCCAACTATGTGACGAACCTGGCCGCGCTGCCGGTGCCGGTGAACAATCTGGCAAACGCCACCGCGTTTTGCCTGAACGCGGATTGCTCGTCGACGCAGCCCATCACCAGCCTGAATCAGTTGCGCGTGCCGGCGGGTGGGCTGGGCGATTTCTTCGGTCCCGGCACTACGGTGGGCATTCCGTTTGCGGCGCAGTTGGGAATCCGGCTAAGCTTTTAGCGGGTGGGCCGGGATATCGACAAATCGATTGGTCTGTGCGCCGTGTGTACCCACGTGCAAGCCGTGCGCTCGGACCGCGGCTCCGTCTTCTATCTCTGCAAGCTTTCCGCCGGCGATCCGCGTTTTCCGAAGTACCCTCGCCTTCCGGTGCTTTCGTGCCGGGGGTATGAAGAGGACACCGCGCCGCCTGACAAGCACGCCAACCAATCGCAGCTTCAATGAATATTGGCGGCGTCCAGCACGACTCGGCACCGGCACAGCCGGAAGCCGCCGTCCCGTTGACAGAAGCCGACGCAACCAGTACCCTAAAGTCGTTATGTCATGGAAGTAATATCAATCAAACCGGAACGCAAGGCGCAACTGGCCGACGATGCGCAACGTCATGGACAGGACGTTACCGACGCGCTGGATGAGGCTCTGGCCGCGTATCTCGAATGGGAGGGCGCCGATTATCGGGAGGCCCTTGAAGGCATCCGGCAGGGCTACGAAGAGGTAAAAGCGGCGCACGCAACCGGCCAAGGAGGCGTTTGAAGAGTTGCGCGTAAAGCATGGCCTTCCGCGTTAGGACCACCACCAAGGCTAAGCGCGATTAGGATGCCATCCTTTCGCGCCTGTTATCGCAGGAGGCGGGAGAGGCTGGTTACGGTGGTTTAGGGCTACGCGAAGCAGTTGCGTCGCTCGCACATTCTCCACAACGCTGTGCATTGGCACCCGAAAATGCGGTCTTCCCGTTCGAGGTGCGGCACCTTCTTTACGGCCGCAAGCCGCATATATACCGCGTTCTCTTCACCATCGAGGGAGATACGGTTACTGTCCTGCATATCCGCGACTAGCGCCAATGCTACTTCCGCAGCCTGCACCGGGGAGTCCGGCGTTATGCGGAACAAAACAACCCCGCTGCCAGCCGGCGGTCCGCGTAGGAAAACGAGTTCGCCGAAGTCCTTGTCGAATGTCGGAAGGATTCTCTGCTGGTCTGGCGCAGAGAGCGGAGACTTCCTCATCCCGAATGCCGGGGCGCTCTTCAGCGATCGAGAAGACGTCCCAACCGGCGTTTCGCAGAGCCTCCAGGGCCGGTTCCGGGGAAATTCTCGTCGGCCAGGACGCTCATGCCGTTTTGAGGGGATAAACCTTCGCCTCGCGCGGAAGCTCGCTCGCGAGGGCGAGACAGGCCAGGATATCCTCCTCGGCGAGGTGCGGATAGCCGGCCAGAATCTGCTCGTGGTTCCAACCGCGGCGAGCAGTTCCAACACCAACTCGACCGATATGCGCGTGCCGCGCTCTAGTATGCACTACCTCCATGCTGGACCGGAGACGGTTGCAAATGCAAGTTTGGGGAAGTGGATCGCGTCCCGAACGCTGCGTTTCTTTACGCGCGTGGCGTATTGTATGATGTCAGGAACATCCATGCCCGATCTGAGCTTGCCGCGTAATTTAGCTTTCGAGGCAACCTGTTGACAGCTCCGCTTCGCGTGGCACTCTTCACCGATTGCTTCAGCGAAGCCAACGGAGTAGCCACGCTCAGCCGGCGGTTCGCCGCCTTCGGCGACCGCCTGCAGCTCCCGTTTCTGTGCGTTCGTAGCGGGCCACGGACGCAGGCCGCCTGTCAGCGATCTGTAACATCGGTGGAGGTCAGACGAGGTCCGGCGGCGTTTCCCCTGGACCATGATTTGCCCTGCGATCCCTTTCTGAGCCGCCACAAGAATTGGGTGACGGCGCAAGTTTTGCCGTTCCGCCCGCATCTTGTGCACATCGTAGGGCCGGGAGATATAGGCATACTGGGTCTTTGGGTGGCGCACACCATGCGCGTCCCGCTGGTCGCGTCCTGGCATACCAACCTGCACGAGTATGCGAGCCGGCGCCTGAACAAGCTCTTTGCGTTTCTGCCGGATGCCTGGCGGGAGCGAGTCTGCGCGACAGCCGAACGGCAGAGCCTGCGCGCATGTATGCGCTTCTACGGAATGGCCCGCTTCGTGCTTGCGCCCAACGAAGCTATGGTCCGTCTGCTCCAGGAACGCACCGGCAAGCCCGCATTCCCGATGGCGCACGGCGTCGATACCGAAGCCTATTCTCCGCAAAGGCGCTGCCGCCGGGACCGCTCTTTTTGTATCGGGTATGTGGGCCGGCTCACTCCGGAGAAGAACGTGCGCATGCTCGCGGACCTGGAGAAAGTCTCCTCGCAAAAGGCGGCCGCGATTTCCGTTTCGCCCCGATCGGTGAAGGAAGCGAGAAATTGGCTCGGCAAGAACCTCCGGTTTGGCGAGACGCCGGGCATTCTCCGCGGAGAGGCGCTGGCGGAAGCCCTCGCCAAGATGGATGTGTTTGTGTTCCCTTCCAGGACCGACACGTTTGGCCTGGTGCTGCTGGAGGCCATGGCTTCCGGCGTCCCGGTGGTGGCGATCCCCGAGACCTGCGCCCGCGTGGGCATCCGGCACGCTGTCACGGGCTTTCATGCGGTGGATTTGGATGGGTTCACGGGGAGTATCCGGCAACTCATGAACAGCGAAGCACTGCGCCAACGCATGGGCGCCGCGGCCCGTCTATTTTCTCGCTCTAACGTGTGGAATGGAGTATTCGAGCAGTTATACTCGACCTACGAGACGGGATTCGAAGCCATCAACTGCAAACCCAGCGATCCGGCAGTCGCGGAAAGCCCGGCGGCCTCATAGCGCATGCTCTTTCTCCCATTGCTGTGGCTATCGTTTGACCCCACCGCGATCCGGCAGGCGCCGGCTGGGACCGAAGTCCACATCCGGCTCACAACTACGGTGGGTTCATACGCGAGCAAGGCCGGCACACCTGTCAGCGCCTTGCTGCTAGCCCCCTTAAGGGAGGATGGCGAGACCGTCTTGCCGGCGGGGAGCGTAGTGTCGGGACGCGTAAAAAGGGCGGTGCGCGTGGGACTGGGGATACCCCATGAAACAGCGTCACTCGACCTGGAATTCAACCAGGCGGCGCTGCCGGGCAGCGCATCGATTTCGATTGCGGCGCGCGTAGCGGAAGTGGATAATGCCCGGGAGCGGGTGACCCGCGATGGCAGGATACATGGCGTCCGGGCGACCGACAGCGGTTCTTACCGGATTAGCGGCTACGTTCGGGATCTGCTGTTTCGCTGCGAGTTGCATGCCAGGCTCGCGGAGGTGATCGTCAAAGCCGCGGTCATCAATCTTCCGGAGCCGGAAATCTATCTGCCGGCCGGTGCGGAACTGACACTGACACTGACCAAGCCCCTGTTCTTGGCGTCTTCGGCTGGCGCGCCAGCAAGCCCCGCATTGCCCGATCGCGAAGACCTACAGCGCCTGGTAGCTTCCCTGCCGGCCCGGACGTACACCACCGCACCGGAGCGTCCTTCGGATCTTACCAACGTGATGATCGCCGGAACTCGCGACCAGCTTGCCGACGCGTTCGCGGCCGCCGGCTGGTCCGCGCCGCGTCCGTTGACCTTTGGCCGCCGGGTGCGGTGGCTGCGGGCGGTTGGCTTGAGGCGGGGATTCGATTCCGCTCCCATGTCTTCTTTGTTGCTCAATGGCGAGCCCGCGGACATGTCCCTGGAAAAGGGTCTGAACGACGTTTCCAAACGTCACCATATTCGTTTGTGGAAGCAGGAGGGCGCGTGGAATGGACAGGACGTGTGGATCGGCGCGGCCACCCGCGACGTGGATTTCGGCTACTTGCGGCCGGGCAAGCCCTTAACGCACAAAATCGCGCCGGACGTCGATCGGGAACGCGACAAGGTTGCCTACGACCTGGCATTTACCGGTTGTACGGACATGCTGGAGTGGGCCGGGCGGACCAACGTTCCTCGAGTCACTGAGAACGGCACGGGGGACGCGATGACCACGGATACGAGGCTGGCGGTGGTGGAGCTCAACGATTGCCGCGCGCCACGCCTCTCGACCGAGACAACCGATGGCGAGCCAGTGCCCGAGCATGGCGGCAAAATGGAGCTTTTTGCGCGGCGCGAGATCCTCAGCCTGCGCAACGATCTTCTGCGCAACAACTGGTTTTGGCGCGGCTATGAAACCACCCGATGGATGGCCGAGGTTCTTCGCAAGCACATCCGCGAGAGTTCCGGGCCGCGATCTTTCTTGAGCAGCTTCCGGCATTCGACACTACGGATAGCGCCTGTGCAGACAGCGTCTATCGCGCATTAAGGAGTACATCTTTGGCCGACCTGATCGAAAAACCGACTATTATCGCGGCAGCCGGCAATCTGCCGAAGCGGATTGCGGAGTACGTGGGCCGCGTCAACTCCGCTACCGAAGCCGCGAGCATCGCGCGCATGGAGAGTCCCGAGGGTTGGGTCGAACCCGCTCAAACGCCCGAATTCGATGAGTACACCGTGGTGTTGCGGGGCCTGCTGCGCGTGGAGACCCGGTCGGCGGTTACCGATGTGAAGGCTGGGCAGGCCGTTGCCGTCCACCGGGGCGAGTGGGTCCGCTACAGTACGCCGGAACCCGGCGGCGCGGAGTATATCGCGGTATGCATCCCCGCCTTCTCCCCCGGGCTGGTTCATCGCGAGCCGTCTTGAGGGGTTGTCAGGCGGTCCCGCTGAATGAGCCATACATGCCAATGCCTCGCCGGCCGCCCAGGATCGCGCCGCCGAGGCCTCAATCCGGGCGAAGATTTATCCGGTGTCAGCGAGCTAATCCAAGGGCGGAGACCAATGCCAGAAAGGCGCGGCTGGCGGACCCCACCGGGTCCAGCAGAACGCGGCGCCGTTCGAGCATGGCGGCCACCGGCTGTCCCCGGAAACTGGCGATTTGACGGTAGCGGGACATAAAATACAGCACCCGCAGGAAGAGCTTCCAATTGAGAGGCGCAAAGTATTCGGGCGTGACGAAAGGGACCGAGCCGCCCTCTTTCACCTCGGCAATAAAATCGTTGAAAGATGCCGCCTGGGACAGAGAGACGATGGAACCGGCGACCAGGAGATGGCTGTCGCCTCCGCCTACGACCGGTTTGCGCCACTGCCGGGCGAGTTCCAGGACGCGGCCGTTCTCCTCGCGGCGGCGCATTCCATTTATCTCGAGCGCATGAATCGCCCAGCCGTAGCGCGTGAGCAGATCCGCGATGGGGATTGTCCCGGAATCCGGCCGCCAAGAGACCAGCGGGTGGTTCAACACCACCAGGCCGCCGCTGGCGGCGAGCGTTTCAAACAATTCGTCGTGCCGCCCGCCGCGCGCGGCCGACTGAATCCGGCTGTGGGTCGCATCGATGCCGTTCTCGGGCAGGCCGCTGACTCCCAGGTGAAACAAGTGACCCTGGTACCAGACCGACACCTCTTCGCCGATTGCGATGCGGCCCGCGAGGTCGGGCCGGCCGCGCAGCAGAGCGAGGCTGCCGGCGAATTCGTCGTGATCGGTGATGGCCAGGTGAACGCCGTCGAAGCCCAGACGGGCGACGGCCGCGGACTCCATCTCGTATACGTCCTCGGGCGCATACGGCGGGTTATAAACGATGTCCGCGTAATCGAGTCCGGAGATGCCATGCAGCCCGAAGGCCCTCTGGAGTATGCCGCTGAGAGGGCGCATGAAAGCCAGCTTGACGACCTGGTTCAGCGATGCCAAATTCTCCACGGAGTGGCAGGAGTGGTTGTGCAGGGAAACCGCATAGCCGAACTCGCGGTCCGGGTGCGCACACGCGCGGTATGCGTAGTTCTGAATCACCCATGCCGGCCGGCGTTTCATCGCGTTCGTCAAGACTCGTTGGTTACCCGTACAGCGGGAGGTCCCATTCTATATGGCGCCTCGAATCCGGGTCAAGTCCCCGGAAATGCGTAGCCCAATAATACGATTGAACGTGGCAAGCAGGTGCTCATAAGACCATGGGATTTGCCTTTCCGCGGCTGGCAGAGGATAATACCCCGAGGCATTTGGAGAGAAAACGCGAAGGACCGAAAAGGCATCCCGTGGCGCTTAACTTAACGAGGGCGATGAGCCGGTACGAATTATGGGCGGAAATTATTGCTTTCTTGGTGCTGGCGGTGATCCTCTCATCGCCATGGATAGCGGCGAAGTGGCGAGCGGCGCAGCGTAAGATCCAGCTTGTATGCACGTGCGGATATGTGCCCGATCCGCCCACTAGCAGGGCCTCCCGCGCGATGCGGATGGTCGCCCGCAGCCTGGTGTGGATTCAAGTTGGAAAAATCGAGGTGAGCGGCATGGCGAACCTCGACTGCGCGGCGCCAAAATTGGTCGCTCCGACACACGGGCATTACGTGGATCCGTTTATCATCGCGTTGCTGCTGCGGGAGCGGGCGCGCTGCATGGCCGCGCGCGGTTTGTTGGAGTTCGGCGGAGGACTGGGAGCTCTGCTATTTTCTCCGTGGGGCGTGTTTTGTACGGACTTAAGAGCGGGCAAAGGTTCTCCCGCCCTTAGAGCCGCGGTGCGCATCCTGGAATCCGGCCAGACGCTCGTCATGTTCCCCGAAGGCTGGGCGCACATGGACGGCGCGGTGGGCCCATTCAAAAGAGGCGCCGTGGACATAGCGCGGATGACTGAAGCGAAAGTGGGGCGTCCGGTTTCCATTGTTCCGGTTCATCTGCGTTATGGGGCATATCCGGGCGCATGGATCACAAGATTCCCGGTACCCCTCCAATGCCTGATGGTACTGCTGGGTGTCGTCTTTTTCCGCCGCGGCGTGCAGGTAGCCGTCGGGAAACCCTTGCTCTCCTCCGGGTTGCCGAAGCATGCCGCTCTGGCCACCGAGCAGTTGAGAAGCGCGGTTATGGCCCTGGACTCTTGCTCTCCAGCGCGGAGCCGCGGTCTGAGCGCATCCCCATAAGTCAAATCTCAATCCGTGGTACCGAGGACCTTCATCCACCTAAGATGGGCCAGAAACGCTCCCGTGACGCTCCGGTTCTCCCGGTAGATAAGTCCGTACTCCTCGGCAGTCGATCTGACGATCTCGGTCAGCGCGGGGTAATGGACGTGACAGATTCCGGGAAACATGTGGTGGATCACGTGAAGGTTGAGGCCCCCCAGAATCCAGGTTACGAATGGCTTGTTGCGCGCATAGTCGGCCGTCGTGTCGAAAATATGCTTGATGTAGTTGTTGGAGATGCGGCCGCGTTCATCGGCCTCGGGAAAAGCGGATTCTTCGAAGAAATGGTTGGGCTGAAAGATGAGCGCGATTGTAAAACCGATGAACAAGTGCATCACGACGAACCCCAGGACGGCCGAGTACCAAGGCGCCCGCAGATAGAGGAATGGAATCACAAGCATGTAAGTGTAATAGAAAGCCTTGCCGGCGAACAGAATGAGGATCTCGCTAAGCGGATGTCCGACGATCCTCCGGTTGCCGAATCTTTGCTCGGACAAAAGCCACCTGTAGTCCTTGGTCAAAACCCAGTCGAGTGTGGACAGACAGTAGAGGAAAGGGGCATAGAGGTGCTGGTAGCGATGGAAAGGCCTTCGCCGGTCATGCGGCGAGAATCTAAAAACGTTCCCGGAGATGAGCGTCGTATCGGCGCCCCGGATATTGACGAAGGAATGATGCGCATCGTTGTGCATCAGCCGCCACATATAGGAGCTCACTCCGACCAGGTCGAAGACACAGCCGAGGGCCCTGTTGACCTGCTTGCTCCTGGCATAGGCCCCGTGGTTGGCGTCATGCGCAATGTTGAATGCCATGTACAACTGCGCGTACCCGTGCAATATATAGATTCCGACCACCTCCGCGGACGAAAAGCGGCCGGTCATAAGCCAGAGATAGGTGCCGATCCACAAGGCGAAGCCGAGGATGGTCTTGGAGATCATCTCCAGGTTGGCGCGCTTGGAGATCCGGCGGGTTTGGAAATAGTTGTCGACTCTTTGCCACAGTGCCTTGCTGAATCCTGAAGAAGCAACCTTGTGCGTGAACTTGAATTGTGCGTTCTCGATCATCGTCAAATCCCCTTTCGCGGCGGCGCGCTGCTGTGAGGCTGCCGGTACGGCGGCCGTGCCCGGAGCTGCCTGCAATTCATTTCCTTAGCGGAAGAGTATACTACACCCGCTCCGATGAAGACAATTACCAGAAAACTCTAGCGGGTTTGCGCCGTTTCTCCCATCGTCTATCTGCAACAAAACACAGATCTCGCCGGCATTCGCGTGGGACGGTCGCCTTTTTTGGGGAAGCTCTTCGCTGCCGGCCGGCGGCGTATCCGAAAAGGCTGCCCGTCAGTCAGGTGCGCCAGAAGTGTTTAACGAAGCTTTACGAATTATTCGGCTGTGCCTTTTCGATGAGTTTCCCGGCTAACCGGACTTTTGCATTCAAATTGACGCGGCAGTTTGACCTGCCGCCAGCGACGGTGGTAGAATTACTCGCCAAGGCGTTCGCAGGATTCGTTTCCTGGGCCGCAGCCGGTTGAAGTCCGGTAAGCCGTATAGCAGGGGATTGCATGAACCAGACTGCCACTCAAGAAGTTCGACCATGGGAACAGCCGTTTTGGAAACCCGGGCCTGCCAAAGCGGCTATTTTCACGTATCTGGTCTTGATCCATGTATTGGCTGTCGTTGGGCTGATTCTTTTTCCGGTGGCTAACTTAAGGGTGCTGATCCCGACTCTCGGCTTAATCGCTCTGGGAGGTTTGGGTACGACGATCTGCTACCACCGTCTGCTGGCGCACCGCACCTTCAGGCTGAATAAGGCGGTCGAGCATCTGCTGATTTTCTGGGCCATTTTGAACGGCTCCGGTGCGCCGGCTACTTGGGTCGCATACCACCGGAACCATCACTCGCACACCGATACGCCCCAGGATGTCTCGAGCCCCAAGCAGGGCGGCTTTTGGTGGGCGCACATCCGCTGGCTCTACCAGTCGGCCCCGGCGGACACGCAAAGATGGTGTCCTGAACTGAATCGGGGATCGTACAGGTTTTGGGAGCATGCCGAAGTTCCCATAATCCTTTTGTCTTTATTGTGCGGCTTGGCCCTGGGATGGCAGGGCTTCTTTTGGATCGGAGCAATTCGTCTGGTCTACTCGCTGCACATGCAGTGTTTTGTGAATAGTATCGCGCACCTGGGCTACTCCCCGGAAGGCGACTCCAGCAAGAATATCTGGTGGTTGGGACCGTTCCAGTTTACGGCCTGGGGGGAAAACTGGCACAGGAACCACCACGCCTACGCGGGCTCGGCGCGGCTCGGGTTGCGTTGGTGGCAGATCGATATCGGCTGGTACTGCATCTGTGCGCTGGAAGCGGTTGGCCTCGCGCGGAACGTAAAGCGGCCGAGGGTTCGAAATCGACGTCTTGCCGCCGAGCCCGTTGGCAGCGCCGGCTGCGCACGATAACGGGAAGCGGCGTCGATTTGTAGCGAACGGCGACGTACAGGCGTCGCCGGGTCGACCTATAGTGCCGCCGCATGCGCTTGTACCAACGAAAGCCTACTTAACCGAATCCCGCAAATGCACCTGTCCGCCAGTGACAAAGCGGGCGATCCGCGGCTCGACCGTCCGGTTGCACCCAAAGCTTCAAAGCGGCCTTCACCGAGCCATGTTGGATTTACGCGAGGATTTCTTCGTCTTGGAGTTCACCGGCGCAGCGAAAGCAGTGTTAAGGGCGTCGGCCAGCCTGACGCCGGCACGGGCAATCTGCAGTTCCACAACGGGCGCAGCAGCATCCTGGTAGGCTTGCCCGAGATTTGCCACGTCCGTCTTTCCGTCTGCGGCGGGGATTCCCTGGTACGCGACATCGCGCGCTGGAAGGTACGCCTGAAGCGCCCAGTCCATCGGCTGGGACTTTGGCTCTGCGGCCGCCGCTGCAATCTGAGCCGTTAAGCTGCCCGGCAGTGCGGTGTAGGTCTTCTGGATCTTGGCGACGATCTGGTCATCCCAAATATGATGCAGGACAAGCCCGTTGCTATCGTCGGCTCCGAAGAAACTCACGTGCTCCGCGTTGCCTCCAGCATCTCCGTTCCGATCGGCGGAGTGGAGTGGCTGGTGGATGTCGCCGATGAAATGTACGACGAAAGAGAGCGCCTGTTGGTCGGCGATTTTCGTTGCCCCGGTATCGGTCGCCTTCGCCGCCGCAAGCACGGCTAGGAAGCGGGGAATCTGGACTACAGCGCAGACGTCCTCGCATGCGGTGTTGACATCGCTCGCGGTCGGCGTGAACGCGGCGTCCTTCACGGGTGTGTTGACGAAGTGCCATTGTTCCGTTCCCTTCGGCGGGTCCGGAAAGATAGTCGCGCACGCCGCGCTTAGCGCTTTGATCTCCTTGGCCTCCAGTTCGCGGACTTGGTCGGGGCAGACGGCGATGTCTACCAGACTGAGCTTACCAAGGAGGCGCGCAATACGCTTCTTTGTTGCGGCCTGAAGCCTGTTCGTCGCGATGAGGGCAATCGCCTGGTGCGCCTCCACGGACCAGCCAAGGGCATTGGAGGGAACCAGGGCGAACGCGCACATCACCGCAACGATCGCCTGAAATCTCATTCGTTTCACCATAAACACGTCACCTCGTAGCACCATAACCTATTTTGCCGAACGCGGGCACATTTTGCGGCGAAATATTTCGAGACCGTGCCCGCGTAAAGAAAATATCCGACTACCTGTTGCTTCTGGGGTTGACTCTGTGCTGCGACTGCGCTACCATCCTTAAACTTGGTGTACTCAGGTTTCTTGCCGTTGTGGTCCGGCTGTGTGAATCCGGGTCGCTTCGAGCGTTTCAGCCTCCACCAGTTCTGAATTCCGGGACACATTTCAGTCACTCTGAGATGCTCAATGACAACAATGTTAACGGTGTGCATTCGTGCGTCGGCTGCGGCGGTGCACGTTCGAGATTGCTCCCGCTAGCACCTCAAGCTAATCCACACACTCGACCCTGAGCATTTGCAATCACTTGCGGACGGATTGCGATGCCATCGGATCGAGTTGTGGCTCTCAATTGGCACAAATTTGTCACAAGAGCGCCTTTCCGAGGATTCACGCATTGTACGGGATTTTACTGGATTCTTCCATCCTCAACGCTTCGGGCGTCTCGACCGGTACCGGCTTCCAGCGGGTCGGTCGCGTCTTAAGGTTGCACCCGGAGTTGGTCGCCTCGAAACGGAAACTGGGTCAGGCTGAGACGATCTACGGGGTTCGAGCGAAGCGGGAAGCCGAAGCAACAGAACCTCGGTTCTCGTCGCGGCCGTTCGTTCTTTGCGGTCTGCCGGTGAAGAGGCCGGCAGCGGGCCGCCTGCTCCACCAGCGCCGGAACGGACAGTTCGTCCTGCCAGGGCACCGGACACCCCAGTTATGGATTGGCTTGGGGACAAGACCGACTCATCCCCATTTTTCTTGCGACACTGGCAATCCGGCAGCAGAGCCAGCAGATCACTTTCGACAGCGCCGCCAAGACTTCGGCGCGCGGCAAAACTTCTCGCAAGCGCCGAAGCCCTCCAACCCATCGAGGCGCTCTTCTGCGAAGTGATGGGACCAATGCTGCGGTGACGTAGTGCCGAATTCGCCACGCTGCCTAACAAGGAAAAGATCGTGAAGGTCAGTTCCTCTGGCTCACCCGCCAATAATAACCGTCGGGCAGCCGATCACGATGACCCCGCCGTGAGCCGTCATGTCCCCCATGCGTGCGGCGGGCAAGCTGCCAATCATGACTGTGCTGGAGCCCATCGCGATCACATTGGGAGGCCCGACGCAGACCAGCATATCCGTAATGCGGGCAGCCGGGAGAAAGCCGATCATCACGGTGGGGCAGCAGGGTCCGGAAATCGGGCCGCCCACGTGCGGCACCAAAACGGTCACCATGGGGCACACATGCATGTCGGTCAGCCGGGCGGCGAGGGGCATCTCAGTTCTTCTCCATGGCGACGGGATGTTCCTGCCGCGCTAGCACGCCGGACTCCAGCCCGAATCGCAGCATCTTGTCCGGCTGCTCGTCTTCCAGCAAATAGGCGCCTATCGGGCCGAACATGGAAGCCAGCTCGGCGGCGTTACATGTGGGCAGGTAGACCCGCAGCACCCGCGGATCGTAATAGCGGAAATAGAGCGGCTTGCCGGCGCTGTCGTGCACCACCAGCAGGGTACGCAGATGCCGGCGCACGGTGGCCAGATCCGCTTCGGAAACGGCAAAGACGCCCCAGTGATTTCCCCAACCTTTTTGGATCACCCAGGCGGTGAATTCGGTGTCCGGTTCCAGATGCACCAGATAGGGCGCTACTTCGGCCAGATCGGGCTTGATCTCACCCCGGTAAAGGCATTCCTGCGCCGGTTCCCACTCAATGAGTTTATCCAGCAGCCCGGGAACCGATGCGCCATCCAAAACCGCATACACGTTCACCCCTGCTTCGGCGAACAGAAGATTGCGAATGGTCTCGGTCATTTCCTTTTTTTCCGGCCGCACGGGCCGGATCACGAATGCGCTCAATGCTCGCAAAATGGCGCGCCCGTTTGCGCGGCTTGCTGCAGGACGATGGCGGCGGGGCTGTAAGCCGCCACAGTTGGCCGCGTCTTGGGCGGGGGCGCTTCGCCCAAGTCTCCGGGATCCGCCTTGTCGGCTTCTTTGGGCGGTTTGGGGTCCTGGGGCGACGCCGCCGCGCCCGAACCCGCCGACCCGCCACTGTTAATCATCACCATGGTGCCGGAAATGAACACTCCGGCGGGATTCAAATTGATGAAGTTCCCACCGACGCTGAGCGTCAAAGTTGTGCCGGCTTCGATCACCAGGTTCATGCCCGCTTTGAGGTGGATCTCCGTGCCCGCCTCCAGCGCGCAATTCGTACCCACCTTCTGCTCCAAGTCCGAGCCCGCCTTCAGCGAGACTGTCCCGCCTACACTAATATTGTGATCGCCCGTGACCTTCTGGTGCTTGTCGCCTTTGACCGCCTCCAATTGGTCCTTTTCGACGATCAGGTGGCTCTCTCCGCCAATGGTTTCGTACAAGTCGTTCTTAATGCGGATGTCCTGATTCTTCTCCGCGTGGATGAAAATCTGCTCACTGCCCTTAGCGTCTTCAAAGCGGATTTCATTGAACCCGCCGCCGCCCTTGGAACTGAGAGACTTGATGGTGCTCTTGGTTTTTTCGTCGGGCAACCCGTAGGGGACGGTTTGCACGGCGTTGTAGACGCGGCCGGTGACGATCGGCTGATCCGGATCCCCCTCCAGGAATTCGATAATCACCTCCTGGTCGACGCGAGGCAGCCACATGGCGCCCCATTTCTTACCGGCCATCAACTGTGAAACGCGGATCCAGCAGGAGCTGTTTTCGTCGTATTTGCCCTCGCGATCCCAGTGGAACTGCACCTTGACACGGCCATACTTGTCGGTGTAGATCTCTTCCCCGGCTGGGCCCACCACCACGGCGGTCTGGGGTCCCTGCACCACCGGTTTGGGAATCTGGCGCGGAGGGCGAAAGGCGACATCCTGAGGAATGCAAACGATTTCGTTGGAATAGGACTCCGGCGCGCTCTGCCCGCCCGCATAGAAAGAGCCCACGGATGCATAGTGCTGTACGCGGGTTAGGACGTAAGCCTTGTTCAGATCGCGCCGGTAATGATCCGCCAGGCTAAAACGAAAGCCGGCGGCCAAGGCGCGGCAGGTACCGGCGCCGTGGGTCACCAGGCAAGGGGCTTCCTCTTCCTGCATGCGCAGCTTGGCGAGTTTATCGCCATCGGCCTTGGCGGTGTACGCGCCCGGATAATCGTAGATCTCATACTTGGGCAGGCTGCCCGGACCCGCTATGCCGTTGACGTTGGCCATGAGGGAAGTGGCCGGCGTCTCGTAATTGTAGTCGTTGAGAGTATACTGGCCAGGCCGGAATTCCTGCTCCACATACCATTCGGTGATGGTATCCAGCTCGTGCTGGCTGCCGGCGCTGGTATCGTAGACCACCTTCGATATGCCGGGGCAATCCTTATGGACGGCCGGCGAATCGCCCAGCACCAGGGTGTGCTTGTCCTTGTCGTGCTCGAAAAAGTAAAAAATGCCGCTCTCTTCCATCAAGCGGGAGACGAAGTTGAAATCGGTTTCGCGATATTGAACGCAATACTCACGAGGCGAATAACTGCTTTGCAGGGAGTTTTTGAAGTTCTTGAACCCCAATCCCTGGAAGACCTTGGCGATGATGTCGGGCACCGCCATCTTTTGAAAAATGCGGCAATCCGCGGTGCGCGTCAGGAACCAGAGCCAGGGAACCAGCTCGGCGCGGTAATGCGTAAAGCGGTCGTCGCGGCCGCTCTGCGCGAAGCGGCTCAAATGGCCGTTGAAATATCGCGTGCCGGCATCGCCCGCGTCAAGGGCGATAGTGGCCGGTTGACCGACAATGTCGCTAAACGAAATGGCGCTGTTCTCCGACAACAACTCCAGATCGAAGCGGAACAGTCCCGAAATGGACTCCTGGCCCGCCAGACGTTGGAGCAGGAGAACGTCTTCGCCAAGGGGCGTAAAAATTGCGACGAGGCGGCCCTGTTGCGTGTAATCGCCCATATCGGAAACCTCAACTATACACGAACGATCCGCCGTCGCCGATGCCGACGCGGATGGACTGCACCTTTTCGCCCTCCGCCATGCGCGCGAGCAACTGGCGGGAGATATCGGGCAGCATGGTATTGGTCAGGATGTTGTCCACGTTGCGGGCGCCGCTCTCGACTTCCGTGCAACGGTGGGCGACCTCGTCCACTACGGCGTCTTCGTAAGTCATCTCGATACGGTGATTTTCGTACAGCCGCCGCTTGACCTTGCCCAGCTTCAGAACAATAATCTGTTTCAACGCTTCGTCCAGGATGGGGAAGTACGGCACGGCGATCAAGCGCCCCAGAAAAGCCGGCTTGAAGATCTTGTTCAACTCGGGTTTCAGGGCCTTGACCAAGCCGGACGGACTGGGCATCGTCTCGGGATCGGCGCAGAGCTTCATCAGGGCATCCGTGCAGGCATTGGTTGTCAGAATGATGATGTTGTTCTTGAAATCGATCTCCCGGCCTTCGCCGTCCTCCATCATACCCTTATCGAAGACCTGATAGAAGAGCTCCAACACATCCGGGTGGGCCTTTTCCACTTCGTCCAGCAACACAACCGAATAGGGGCGGCGGCGGACGGCCTCAGTAAGCACGCCCCCTTCCCCATAACCCACGTATCCGGGCGGCGAACCCTTCAGGGTGGAAACCGTGTGAGCCTCCTGAAACTCCGACATATTAATGGCGATCAGGTTGCGCTCGCCGCCGTACAGCAGGTCGGAAAGCGCCAGAGCGGTTTCGGTCTTTCCCACTCCGCTGGGGCCTATCAGGAGGAAGACACCAACCGGCTTGACCGGATCGTCCAGCCCGGCGCGCGCGGTCCGGATGCGCTGGCTGATGGCTTCCAGGGCCTGCGGCTGGCCGACCACCCGTTTGCCCAAATGCCGCTCCAGATCGAGCACGGTGGCGATCTCGTCCTTGAGCATCTTGCCGACCGGGATGCCGGTCCAGCCGGACACCACTTCGCCAACTACTTGAGCGTCGACGCAGACACCCATGAGGGGAGCTTCGCCTTGCAAAGCGGCCAATTCGGCGTTGAGTTCGTTCAGTTCCT
>DATNMW010000108.1:0-7021 GCA_035602155.1 Bryobacteraceae bacterium
TTCTTCCAGCATGGTGGCGGCGTGGGAGGGGGTACGGGCGGCGGCGCGGGTGGCAGTACGGGTGGCGGTAGAAGTGGAGGCACGGGTGGCGGCACCGGCGGTGGCACTGGCGGCGGTAAGGGTGGCGGCACGGGCGGCACGGGTGGTGGCAGAGGCGGCGGCACTACCGGCGCCACTAACAATGGCCTCAACAACAGCACCCTGAATCCGTACAACCAGTCGCGCAATCTGATTCCGCAGTTCCCCACCAGCGCCACCACCAATCAACAGGTCCTTTTCGCGCTGGCCGATGGCACCGGCGGTTTCGTGATCGTCAATACCAACGACCTGTTGGGGGGATTGGAAAAGATCGGCAAAGAGCAAGACCAGTTCTATTTGCTGGGCTACACGCCGCCTGAGACGGCGGAGGGAAGCTGCCATTTCCTGAAGGTCAAACTGGACCGCCCCGGCACCCAGGTTCGTTTCCGCAATGGATATTGCAACGTCAAGCCCGCGGACCTGCTGGCGGGGAATCCGGTCGAGAAGGATCTGGAAAACCGCGTGTCCGGATCGGCGCCCGGCGTGCCCGGCGCCAGCATGCAAGCGCCGTTCTTCTATTCGTCGAGCAATACGGCCCGCGTGGATGTGGCCATGAATATTCCGCCGCAAACCATCAAGTTCGAGAAGGAGCATGGAAAATTTCATGCCGATTTGAACATCCTGGCCATCGCCTACCGCGCCGACGGGAGCGTAGCGGCGCGTTTCAGCGACACCAAGAAGATCGAAGTGGAGAACAAGAAAGAGGTGCAGGCGTTTAACGAGCGGCCGTACTATTATGACGGCCAGTTTGACGTCGCCTCCGGCCAGTACACTTTGAAAGCGGCTTTCAGTTCCGGCGGCCCAACCTTCGGCAAGTTGGAGATGCCGCTGACGGTCGACCCCTTCGACAGCAAGCAATTCGGCCTGAGCGCCCTGGCGCTCAGCAACGATCTGCACCGGGCGGCCGATGCCGGATCGGAGCTCGATGCAGTTTTGCTTGAAGGCCACACCCCTCTGATCGCGCAGGGGTATCAGTTCACACCCGCCGCCGCCTACCGTTTCAAGACCACGGATAACGTGGCGCTGTACACCGAGATTTACGAGCCCCATGCGGTGGATAAGACTCCGCCCATCGTGGGCATCCAACTTCGCGTGCTGGACCGCAAGACTCAGGAAGCCAAACAGGACTCCGGACTGATGGGCGTAAGCAACCAGATTCGCGCTGGCAATCCGGTGATTCCGGTCGGACTCAAGATACTCGTCGCGAAGCTCGCTCCGGGCGCTTATCGCGTCGAGGTAACTTCCAAGGACGCGCTCAATAATTCGAAGACGCGCGTGGCCGATTTCGACGTGGAATAGGCTCCCCAGCACCATGGAACCACAGATGAACACAGTTAAACACAGATAAATCCAGCCGGTTTGGGCGTCTTATCCGTGTGCATCCGTGTCCATCTGTGGTTCCGTTCTTCTTGGGTTTTCGGTACAATGCCGGTATGAAGCTCTGTCTAGCGCTAGCCCTCGCGCTGTTGCTGCCCTGCTTGGCGGCCGCTCCGGATCCCATTCACGGCAATGCTTTCGGCGATTCGAAGGCCCCGATTCTGATCGAAGTCTTCAGCGATTTCCAGTGTCCGGCCTGCAAGAGATTTCACGACGAGGAACTGCCGTTGATCGTTTCGGATTACGTGTCGCAAGGCAAGGCTTACCTGGTGTACAGATACTTTCCGCTGCCGCAGCACATCTACGGGCGTAAAGCCGCCGAGCTGGTCTGCGCCTGCGCGCAGATAGGCAAGTACGAGCCCGCCGCCGATATCTTGTTCGCCAAGCAAAATGCCTGGTCGCAGGATGGCAAGCTTGACGAAACCCTCTCCACCGTCCTCACTCCCAGCGAACGGAAGCAGGTGCTGGATCTGATCAAAGATCCGCGCGTGCAAGCCCCCATCGAGCACGATCTGGCCGAAGGCCACGCGCTCCCACTGGCCAGCACCCCCACCGTGCTGGTGACTTATAAATCCAGGCAGTTCAAGCTCGATGGCCAAGGCCTGTTCAATTACAGATTGGTCAAGGCAACCTTGGATGACCTTCTTCAGCGATAGGATCTTGGGTCGTAGGACGCCCGCTGGCGCGGCCGCACTGGTCCTGCGAGTTATATTGGGCGCCATATTCGTGTATGCCGCCTGGATGAAGCTGCGCGATCCCTGGGCCCTCTTCGCTATGTCTATCGATTCCTATCAAGTGCTGCCCTTGTGGGCGGTGGAACTCGCCGCACACTCTTTGCCGTGGTTCGAATTGCTGCTAGGCGTGTTGCTCATCGCCGGGGTATGGCGGGGCGTCCCGGCCGTTGCCGCGACGTTGCTGTTGGGAGTATTCTTCGGCCTGATGGTCCGGGCGATGGCCAAAGGCATGCAAATCGACTGCGGCTGCTTCGGACCAGGAGAGCGCCTTTCCTGGATGACGTTGCTTCGGGACGGCGCGCTGCTGGCAAGTTCGGTGTTCGTTACCGCTATGGCGTTCCAGCCGCGGCGCGGCGCGCGGCCAACTCCAGTTGAATAGCGTGCACAGTGCGCCGGTTCAGGCGATAAGGAACAATGCACAGCAACGACACCAACATCAACACCGCCGGAACCGCGCCATACAGCAGGCCGAGGTAAGGGGTGGCGGCCGGAGCGGCTTTTGGAACGCCATGCGACAGCTTTCCGAACACACTCAACAGCGTGCCGGACAAAAGCAGCCCGCCACCGCCCGCGACCTTCTCGCCGAAATTCGAAATGCCAAAATAGATGCCCTCGCGCCGCAGGCCGGTGCGCAACTCGTCGCTGTCGGCCACGTCGGCCACCATTGACGGACCAAGTACCCAGACCGCGCTGGCGAACATACCGCCTATCACGCTCCCCACGATCAGCGGCAGCGGGTGGCCCGTGCCGAACAGGCGTCCCTCTCCCACCAGCAGCGTGGCCATAAGCAAAACCGTAGCCGTCGCCGCCAGAGCCACTATTTTCAAGGTGCGCTTTTCGATGCGCCGGGCCAGCGCCAACCACGCGAACACGCCCGCCAACGCCCCAATATAAAAGCTGGACTGGATGGCGCTTAAAGTTCCGCCGCCGCGGACGCGCGCATACCATGTGAAGTACTGGATAGACACGCTGGTGCTCAAAACCGCGGCCAGAAAAAAGGTGGTCGACGCCCCCCAGAGCCTCCGGTAATCGGCGTTCTGCATCGAAATCCGTAAAGCGGAAAGAAACGGGGGCGCCGTGGAAGACTTGGCCGCGCCCGTTGTGCGATGTCTCAGCGTGCCGAAGCAGCCGACCAGGCCGCTGACCGTCATCAACGCCCCGTATGCCAGTCCCAGGTGCGGATAGCTCTGGTAGTGCAGCTTGGGCTCGGAGCCATCCGCGGTGGCCGGAAAGAACAGCAAGAACGAAAGTCCCGCGGCCGCCAGAGTCCCCACCAAACCGAAAACCGCGCGGACCGCTACGATGCGCGTTCGGTCGTCGTAGTCCCGGCTCAATTCGGCGCCCAGTCCCAGATAGGGAATCCTGTATATCGCGCTGGTGGCGCGCAATGCAATCATGGATGCCAGCAGCCACAGAAACAGTCCCGGACGTCCCAACGTGCGCGGCGGACTGAACAGCAGAAAGAAGCACACACCCATCCCCAGCGCGCCAGGCAGCATGAAAGCGTGGCGCCGGCCCAGGCGGTGGCGGCTGTGGTCCGATAGGTGACCGATCCACGGATCGATCACCGTATCCAGGGCCAGGCTGGCAAACATGCCGACGCCCACCAGAGTGGCCGGCAGGCCCATCACGGAGTTGTAGAAGAACAGAACGAAGAGGCCGGTCAGTACCATCAATACGGTGATGGGCATCTCACCCACGCCGTACAGCAGCTTGGCGGAAATCGCCAACGGGCGCGGGTCCGCGTCCAGCGTCGACGGTAGGGTAATCACCGGAGTGCTCAACTCTTTCTATTTAACCAGAGGATATTACCATGTCAAGCAAGTCGGGCAATTACGGTACTGGGCGCTTTGTGGGGCAGGTTGGCAACCTGCGCGCCGATTGTCAATCGGCGCTAAAGGCTACCCCCCGCCCGTCAGTTCTTTCAAATACCGGTAGTAGAAATCGACCCCATCATAGAACGCGCCCGTGCGCACCCGCTCATCCTTGCCATGCGCACGAACATCGTCCTGATCGATCGCCACACCGTTCACGCCATACGTCGGAATGCCGGCCGCAATGGTGTAGATGCTGTCTGAAGCGCCCGTCTCCATGTCTGGAATCACCGGCACCCCCGGCCACATTCGCGCCGCTACACGTTCCAACGGCCGAAGTATCTCAGGCCCGGGCAAGATGGGCGGAAACGCTGTCTTGTCCGGCGCGCGGTCCAAGACATTGTACGAGTTGTCCACGAAACGCACGGTGACTTGCGGGTCGGCAAAGATGGCGATCAGCTTTTGCCGAGTCTCCTCCGCCGAGTGGCCCGGCAGGATGCGGCAGTTTACATTGGCCTGCGCGAGCTGCGGTAAAGCATTATTGGCGTGCCCGGCGCTAAGCCGTGTAGCCACGCACGTGGTGCGCATCGTCGAGTTGTAGCGCGCATCCTTGGAAAGCCGGGCAATGGCGGCTTCATCCGGCGGCGTGTGGAAGATGCCCCGCATGTCGTCCGCAATCTGCCCGGTCTCCAGATTGGCGCGGCGTTCAAAGTAAGTGCGCGTCACCTCGTTCAGCTCGAACGGAAACGGCGAGTGCTCCAAGCGGGAGAGCGCGTCCGCGATGTGGTAGATGGCATTGTCCGGGACCGGCAGCGAACTATGGCCGCCCGGATTGGTCGCGGTCAACTGGAAATCGGCGTAAAGCTTCTCGCTGGCCTCGATGTCCACATCCACCGCTTTGCCATTAACGGAGGTAACGCCGCCGGCATCGGGATTCAGCGCGAACTCGGCATCCACCAGATCGCGATGGTTGCGCAGCAGCCAGTCGACGCCGTTCGATTTGCCGCCCTCCTCGTCGGCGGTGAGCGCCAGGATGATGTCGCGGTCGGGCCGGAAGCCTTCCCGCTTGAAGCGGATGAACGCGGTGACTGCGGCGGCGTCGTCAACCTTCATGTCTTGCGTGCCGCGTCCGTAGAAGTAGCCGTCTTTTTCCACGAACTCAAACGGATTGGTGGTCCAGTCTTCCCGGCGCGCTTCCACCACGTCGATGTGGCCGATGATCAGAATCGGCTTGTGCGCGCCACTGCCGTGCAGGCGCGCCACCAGGTTCCCCTTGCGCTCGTTGGGTCCTAGAACTTGCGCGTCGGCCGGGGCGAAACCGGCATCCAGCAGGCGCTGGCGCATTGCTTCGGCGGCAACCGTAGTGCTGCCGACGGAATCCGTGGTGTTGATTTCAACCAACTGTTTAAAGATGTCGTGGGAGAGGCTGCGTGTGCCTTCGTCAAGCTGCGCCCCGGACGCCACCGCCAGAAACATCGATAGAAACACCGATAGAAACACAGTGGCGCACACCACGTAGTTCATCCGCATCAGCCCATGTTCGCAGAGGAGCGCCGGTTGTGGCAACATAAAGATGACTCCATGTTCCGTTCCATCGTCTACCTTTGCGCCGCAGCGTCGATCTCCGCCCTTGCGGCCTACGCGCAGCCGCACCAGCCCGCCCCCCGCGGCCAGAAAGAGTTCGTGCAATCCTGCGGCTTCTGCCATGGCGACGATGCCACCGGTTCGCGCGGGCCGGATCTGGTGCGCTCCCCGTTGGTCAACAAAGACCTCGGCGGCGACCTGATCGCGCCCGTCATTCGCAACGGCCGTCCCGATCAGGGCATGCCCGCCCTTCCGCTTGCCGACGCCACCATCCAGGATATCGTCGCCTTCCTGCACGCGCGCGTCGGAGAGGCTGCCAAGAGTTCCCACGTCGGCGGCGATTATCCGCTGGAGCGCCTGCTCACCGGCAATGCGGACGCCGGCCGCGCTTACTTCAATGGCGCGGGCAAGTGCGCGTCCTGCCACTCGCCCACCGGCGATCTGGCGGGCATCGCCACGAAATATGCGCCGCTCTTTCTGGAGGAGCGCATCCTCGCCCCGCGCGCCCGGTCGAACGCCACCGTCACCGTCACCACGCCTTCCGGCGACCAAGTCAGCGGCAAGCTCGACCACCTGGATGAATTCTCCGTCTCTCTGCGCGACGCGGGCGGATGGTACCACTCCTGGCCTCGCGACAAGGTGAAGGTGAGCGTGCAAGATCCCCTGCAAGTCCACCGCGACATGCTGACGAAATACACGGACGCCGATATTCATAATTTGTTCGCTTACCTGGAGACCTTGAAGTGATTGCTAACATTCTAAAGTGCGTGGCGCTATGCGGCAGTGTGGTTGCGGCGCTGGCGCAAGGCTTGGACCCCGCCGCGCTGCTCGCGCCACCCACCGATACCTGGCCCACGTACAACGGCGATTACACCGGCCGCCGCTACAGCCCGCTCAAGCAGATCGACTCTTCGAACGTCAAGTCGCTGACCCTGGCCTGGGCCTTCCAGGCCAACTCGCAAGCCATCAAATCGACGCCGCTGGAAGTGAACGGCATCCTATACTTCACCGTGCCGGAGCAGGTTTGGGCCATCGACGCGCGCACCGGCCGGCAGGTCTGGCACTATCACTATAAGAAGTCGGATGGCGATCACATCGGCCATCGCGGCGTAGCCATGTGGGGCAACTGGCTGTACTTCGAAACGCCCGACGCGCATTTGATTTGCCTGAACGCCAAGGACGGCCGCGTGCGGTGGGATATCGTCCTGGCAGATGTGCAACTCGGATACTTCGCCACCATGGCGCCGCTGGTGGTGGGCAACCATATCATCGCGGGTGTCTCGGGCGACGCCACCGATATCCCCGGATTTCTGGAGTCCGTGGACCCCGAGACCGGCCAGCAGCAATGGCGCTGGTACACCGAGCCGAAGCCGGGAGAGCCTGGCTCCGAAACCTGGCCTCAGACCGGCGATGCCATCACGCATGGCGGCGGCA
>DATNMW010000109.1:0-8834 GCA_035602155.1 Bryobacteraceae bacterium
GAGGCCGGTCGGGACTTCATCCGGATATAACCAGCCGCCGAAAAATATTCTGGATGTGATGCACGCGCCCTCACCGCCAATTCCCGCGGTGAGCCCTACGCACGACACGATTCTTCTGGTGTCCTGGCAGAAATATCCATCGATTTCGCGGGTGGCGACGCCTTTCTTGCGCCTGGCAGGCGTGCGCGTGGAGCCAAAGAACCACAGCAAGCACGACACCCCCGGCGGGTACGGCATCACGCCCTGCGCCACCAACTTCGAACTGGTACACATCGCCGACGGCGCGCAAATCCATGTGGCGCTTCCCGCTGGCGCATGCCCGGGCGCGCCCATGTGGGCCGCGGACGGAAAACGATTTGCGTTCGTGAATATCGCTCCCGACTCGGTCGAACTCTGGATCGGCGATGCCAGGACCGGTGAAGTACATCGCGTACCGGGAGCCCGTCTCAACCCCATGTTCGACGATGCGGTGCAATGGATGCCCGATCAGAAAACGCTCTTGGTCAAGCTGGCGCCCAAGGGTATGGGAGCGCCGCCGCCGGAACCGATCGTGCCGATGGGCCCGAGCATCCAGGAGACCGAAGGCCAAAAAGGACAGAGCAGCACCTACGAAAACCGCGACACCCTGGGCAGCAAGCACGACGAGGACCTTTTCGATTACTTCGCGGCGTCGCAACTCGCCTTGATCGATGCGGCCACGGCGGCCATCGCGCCCATTGGAAAGCCGGGAAATTACGAATCGCTGGATCCGGCGCCGGACGGCCGTCACATCCTCGTCGCCGCGATCCACAAGCCCTACTCCTATGTCACCACCTACGATCGCTTCCCGAAGGAAATCGAAGTTTGGGATGTATCGCAGCGCGCACACGTTCTCGCGCATACCATGGCGTCGCTGCCACTGGCGGATCGCGTTCCCATCCATGGCGTTCCGGTAGGTCCGCGCGATTTTTCCTGGCGCGCCACCGATCCGGCGACGCTCGTCTGGGCCGAAGCGCTGGATGGCGGCGACTGGAATGTCAACGTGCCGGCGCGCGACAAGATCCTGCTTGCGAAGGCGCCTTTCAGTTCACCTGCTGTCGAAATCGCGCGCATCGAGCAGCATTATGAAGGCTTCGCCTGGAGCGAACAATCGAGCGTCGCTCTCTTGACCGAGTGGGACAACAACAGGCACTGGACACGGACCTTCGCGATCGACGTGGACGACGAACACGCAAAACCTCGCTTGATTTGGGATCTCTCGACTGACGAGAGGTACAAGAATCCCGGCAATCCGGTGAGACGCCAGCTCCCGAACGGATACTGGGTGGTCCGGCAAGACGGCGATTCAATCTATCTGGCCGGAGCCGGAGCTTCGCCCGACGGCAACAGGCCGTTCCTCGACCGGCTCAGCCTCAACACGCTGAAGTCCGAACGCCTGTTTCGCAGCGATAAGACTTGCTACGAGCGATTTCTTTCCTTTACCGGGCCGGACTCACGGACGTTTCTAACGTTTCTAACGTGGCATCAGTCGCCGGCCGACCCGCCCAATGCGTTCACGCGAACGCTTGGAAAATCCCTCGATGCGGCCGCCGGAGAAGCGGTCTTTGCTTCAACCAGCGCCGCAGTCACTCACATTCCCGATCCCACGCCGGCGGTGCGCGCGATCAAGAAGCGGTTAGTCAAGTACAAGCGCGCAGACGGGTTGGACTTGTCGTTCACGCTCTATACGCCGCCCGGCTACCAGGAGGGCACGCGCGTCCCCACCATTCTCTACGCGTATCCGCTCGACTACGCCGACGCTTCGACAGCCGGCCAAGTTACAGGCTCGCAGGAGACCTTCACGGAACTCCGGCAATACGGACTGTTGCTCCTCGCGGGTTACGCGATCATAGACAACGCTTCGTTTCCGATCATCGGCGATCCGAAGAAAGCCTACGACACCTATCTGGAACAGCTCGTCGCGGATGCCAAGGCCGCGGTGGACGAGGCGGTGCGCCTGGGCGTTGCCGACCCGGACCGCATAGGAGTCACCGGGCACAGCCACGGCGCTTTAATGACCGCAAATCTGGTGGCCCACTCCGACTTGTTCCGGGCCGGGGTGGCTACCAGCGGCTCCTATAACAAGACGCTCACGCCTTTCGGTTTCCAGAACGAGCGGCGATCGGTTTGGGAGGCATCGGATGTCTATCTGAAAGTCTCACCATTTTTCTTCGCCGACAAATTAAAGACGCCGCTTCTCATCATGCACGGCGCGGAAGACGCGAATCCTGGTACGACACCCATACAATCGAGCAAGCTCTACGAGGCCATTCGAGGCAACGGCGGCACCGCCCGCCTGGTGGTGCTCCCGCATGAGCCGCACTGGTATACGGCGATGGAGTCGAACGAACAGCTTATTTACGAGATGCTTCGCTGGTTTGACAAATACGTGAAGAACGGGCCGGCGCGCCCCGTGACCGATTCGCGTTAGAGTGCTCCAGCCATCGGATGGCGTCCTACTTGTGCAATGGATGGGCGGAGTCCCGGAGTAGCGGGTCGCTGCGGCGCGAAGTGGCAGTTCGACCGAAGGCAGCTTGGCTTATGCGCTCGTCGCGAGGCGATTGGGCACCTGCTACATTAGACTGACAAACAAACATGCTTACACATCCGGATCTTGCAAATCATTGGTGTTCCCGATGTTTTTGTTGCCAACCGACTGTGGCCAGGCGCACATGGGCCTCGGCGTGGTCTCGCGAATCAAGACCGAAGCCTACGATCGCTCCAAAGTCATGGATCATCTCTCCTGGCGGAGCGACGCCGTGTCGAGACTAGTCTCGACACTTTTAATGGCTTGCCTCCTGTCGGCAGCCCCCGCACCCACCGCAAATGTAACCGGCGGTGCCGTGCGCGGCTACCTGTCCGCCCCCGGAGCCGTATTCAAGGCGATCCCCTTCGCCGCGCCGCCGCTGGGCGACCTGCGATGGCGCGAGCCGCAGCCCGTCCCACCCTGGCGCGGCGTGCGCGATGCCACGCAATACTCGGCGGCCTGCGTCCAGAATCCCCTCGGCACCGGCGCCTTCCTTGCACCCCTGGCGCGCCGCTACGGCGTGGACTTCCCAACTCCTAAGTGGAATCTTTCCGAAGACTGCCTGTATCTCAACATCTGGACGCCCGAATGGCCGGTAAAGGAGCCGACACACGCGGTGATGTTCTGGATGCATGGCGGCTCCAATCGCATCGGCAGCGGTAACGAGCCGGGCTACGATCGCGCGGAACTCGCCAAACACGGGGTGTTGGTTGTAACGATCAACTACCGGCTTGGTGCACTGGGTTTCTTTGCCCATCCCGAGCTGACCCGCGAATCGCCGCACCGGTCTTCCGGCAACTACGGATTGCTCGATCAGATCGCCGCGCTGCGGTGGGTGCATGACAACATCGCCGCGTTCGGCGGCGACCCCGCGCGGGTGACGGTCTTCGGCGAGTCCGCCGGCGCCATTGACGCGGGCATGCTGATGTGTTCCCCGCTGGCCCGCGGGCTGTTCGCGCGCGTCATCATGGAGAGCGGCCCGGTCCTGGGCATCGCTTATGCGCACAGTCTGCGGCAAGCGGAGCAGTTCGGCCAGCGCGTGGCCACACGGGCTGGCGCTGCGTCCATCCAGCGTCTGCGCGCGCTTCCCGCGCAAGCCATCCTGGCCGCCGCGGCCTCCGCCGCCAAACAGGGTCCGAATCCCGAGTTCGTTCTGGATGGCTGGGTCCTGGCGCGCACTCCGCAAGCGGTATTCGCGGCCGGCGCGCAGCAGCCTGCCGGGCTGATCATCGGCAACAATGGGCGGGAAGCGAGCGTCTTTCACGGCGCATCCGGAGCTTCCTTGCCCGCGGATCAAGGGCCCCTGAAGACGCTGCGGATCAGCTACGGACACCTGGCCCCCGTTGCCATGGCTGCGTACGTCGTCGATACCCACCTGGGGCGGGCGGCCGCCGCGGACGAATGGCTCAATGACGCGCTGATGGCGTGTCCTTCCGCCGCCATGGCCAGCCTGAATGCCGCGGCCGGGCATGCGTCATTTGTGTATCGGTTCCTTCGGTCAATTCCCGGCAAGGGAGAAAACGAACTGGGATCCTTTCACAGCCTGGAACTGCCCTACGTATTCGGCGCACTGCACCATCCGGCGTGGAGTTGGCTGACCTTCGCGAAGCTGGATGAAGCCCTCGCCGCCGCCATCCAAAGCTACTGGACCAACTTTGCCAAAACCGGGGATCCGAATGGTCCCGGGCTTCCGCCGTGGCGCCCATTCACCGCCAATTCCGACAGGTATATGGAGTTCGGCAACGATGGGCGCGCGCAGCCCCGGCAAGGTGGGCGCCCTACCTTCTGCAGTCTGGATATTCCGAAGCTGAAACAGCGCCTGCTCGATAACCAATAGTGGGGCAGGCTAGCGGCCTAACGCAGCATTTCTTATGCGGCATTTCCGCAATCTGCCCTGCGCACTCTCAGTGAAACAGGGGGCGTGGATCCGAAGCCTGAGGGTTTCCTGGCGGCTGCACGAAAACCGCCGCGCCCGCTGCCTTGAGATTCAAGAACGGGCCGTCGTCCCAGGCGCCCATGGTGATCGAACTGTGCGTTCGGTCCCACAAACGAAAAGTCGTAGCGCCGTCCGGTTCCGCTAAGAGCACGACGGTCTGAAAACCCCGTCCGTCAAGCGTAAGGAGCGCGTTGCCGGCTTGATCGTCCGTTACGTATCCACCCCGCTCAGTCCCAGTGGCGTCCGCGATGATCAGGCCGGACACGGGACCATCTCTCTTATGCCTTTTGCCGAGGATCGCCGGATCGGGTAGCGGTGCGCCGATCACGATGCGCTCGGTTCCCTTTTCGTCGGTGATAATCAAGCCGCGCGCCCGCACTATTTGCCCGTTGGCGCTCTCGCGGCGGGTCGCCCATAAGGTATAAGCCGCCTGCAGCAACATCAACGCGATCAGGCAGACGGTGAGGACCATCTGTCGGCGATACCGTTTCTCGAGAATGAGGACACGGTTTTGCGGGTCTGGCATCGGGTGGGCTCCTCGACCCACCTACAGTGTAACTTGCTATCGCGGATGGAGCAGTGGATGTCCGACGTTGGAAGGAGCTCTAGCCCGGCTGGAATTCTCCACTTCCTACTCTTGCCGCAGGGCTTCCGCCGGGTCGGCCGGCTCAACTCCATATAGCAGCGCCGTCAGCGAGCGCGTAAGCGCCGCCGCGCCATGCGAATGCCGAATTCGCGTCTGCGCTGCGCGTCACGGCCTGTTCCTTGACGTTCGGCTCGCGAGGCGAGCCTTTCGGCACTACTCAGATCGGCGGCAACCAGGGCTGCACCCAGTTTGAATCGGGGGGCGTTGGATCGTGGGTATTCGGCTAAGCAGGGGATCCGACAGCGCACCGGACCGGGCGCCAAGCGATAGAATCGGAGCATGCCGCGCATTGATCGCCGGTCGTTTATGGCTGCCGCGGGCGCAGCCGGTTTGGCCGCCTCGGCTACAGCAGGCGGCCGCCGCGCCATCCGCCTGGGCGGGCCGATATTCCTGAAGAGCGAAGATCCGGCCGAACTGGCGCGCGAGCACCGCCGCCTGGGCTATAGCGCCGCCTACTGCCCGCAGGCCAAAGCCGACGACAGTGTCCGCGTGCGCGCGATCGAGCAGGCCTTCGCGGCTGAAAATGTGGCGATCGCCGAGGTGGGGGCCTGGGTCAACATGCTGGACCCGGATACCGAAAAGCGCCGTGCCAATCTGCAATACGTCGTGGAGCGCATGGCCCTGGCCGAAGGGGCGGGCGCGCGTTGCTGCGTCGATATCGCCGGCTCGTACAATCCCACGGTTTGGTACGGGCCCAATCCGAAGAACCTGTCGCAGCAGTTCTTCGACGCCACTGTGGATAATTGCCGGCATGTAATCGACGAGATCAAACCGAAGCGGACCAAGTTCACCATTGAAGCCATGGGCTGGTCGCTGCCCGACGGGCCGGATTCGTACCTGAGGCTGATCAAAGCTGTGGACCGTCCCGCCTTCGGCGTGCATCTGGACGTCTGCAATGTCATTAATTCGCCGGAACGCTCTATCGCAACAGCGAAGTGATCGCCGATTGCTTCGGCAAGCTGGGTCCGTGGATCGTTTCGTGCCACGCCAAAGACCTGGCCTGGATGGTGGAGCTGAACGTGCACTTCCAGGAGGTGATTCCGGGCCGCGGCGAGATCGATTACCGGACCTACCTGAACGAGTTGTCGCGGTTGCCGGTCGAAACGCCGCTGATGCTCGAACACTTGAAGACGGCCGAGGAGTACGAGGAGGGTAAGCGCTACATCCAAAAGATAGCTGCCCAGGTCGGAGTGACGCTCGCTTGACCGGAAGAGATTTCATCCGCGCCAACGCGCCACCGGCGCTGGCGGCAAGCACTACGGCGAGCACCCGTCTGCCCATCGCGGCGGAGGAAGTGTGGAACAAGTTTCTGCTCAGCCCGCTCGAATATGCGAAGTATTGGACCGCGTATCGTGAAACTGCACATCAAGGATTTCCGCTTCCGGAAGGCGGCGGCGAAGCCTGTTTACGCGAAGTCAACCGCCGATTTGAGCTGATTCGGCCGGGAGCTTAGGCTGTGAGTGTAACCTGCCATTGGGTGGGCGCATCGTTAACCATGGCAATTACCGTGGCAATGCAAATCCCGATTTCAAGGCGAAGGCTGTGCGCACTGCTGCCCCTCTTTCCGGCGGCAAAAGCGCTGATCGCTCAGCAGAGCGCCCCCGCGGCGGCTCCGCCAACCCAACCGCCCGGCACTTCGCCCAAACAGCCGGACCCCACCTTCACCGCGAACGTCAACGTGGTGAACCTGTTCGTTACCGTGCGCGACAAGGATAGCCATATCGTCGCCAACCTCAACAAGGAGGACTTCGTACTGCAGGAAGACGGAAGGCCGCAGACGATCCGCTATTTCTCGCGCGAAACGGATCTGCCGCTGACCCTGGGTCTGCTGGTGGATACCAGCCGCAGCCAGCGCAACGTGATCGATGCGGAGCGCTCGGCCAGCTACACCTTCTTCGAACACGTGCTGCGGGAGGGCAAGGATCAGGCTTTCGTGCTGCACTTCGACCGCCAGGTGGAACTGCTGCAGGATCTGACGCAGTCCCGCCAGAAACTGAACAAGGCGCTGCATGAGCTCGAAGTGAATCAGGACGACTCGCAGCAACAAGGCGGCGGGGGTGGTGGCGGCTATCCCGGTGGTGGGCGCGGCGGCGGTGGGCATCGCAGCGGCGGCACTTTGCTCTATGATGCAGTCTACCTGGCGTCGGGCGACGACTTAATGAAAAAGCAGAAGGGCCGCAAAGCGGTCTTCGTGCTCTCGGACGGTGTGGACCGTGGCAGTAAAGTCTCGATCACGGAAGCGATTGAAGCTGCCCAGCGCTCCGACACGCTGGTATACTCCATCTATTTTGCCTCGAACGAAGGCAATTCGGGTTTCCCAATGGGGCGCGGAGGCGGCATGGGCCGTGGCGGAGGCATGGGCCGCGGCGGCGGGCGATATCCGCAGGAAGATCGCCCCGACGGCAAGAAGATACTCAAGCGTATCGCAAAGGAGACCGGCGGGACCTACTTCGAGGTTTCTCACAAGCAGACGATCGATTCCATCTACACCCGGATTGAGGAAGAGTTGCGCGACCAGTATAGCCTCGGCTACACCTCCGATCAGCCGCCGTCCCAGACAGGCTACCGAAAGATCGGTTTGACCGTCGATAAGAAGAACCTGACTGTCCAAACGCGCGAAGGGTATTATCCGATACCGGCTCCCGGCGGTGGTACTGGCGGGTGACCGCTACCTTGCGGTTGCGGCTCAGTATGCTGTGTTACTGTCGGAAGTAGGATGGCGAAGTTCCTGTTTGGCCTGATCACCGGCGTAGTTCTGTGCGTCGCCGGCGTGTTCCTGCTCTTTTTCGCGCTGGCGCGATCCTTCCGGGAAAGCGCTCCGGCAGTGGCGCAGAATTCGGTGCTGCAACTCCAGCTTTCGGGCGACATACCCGAGCGTCCGCCGGTGGAAGTTCCGTTCGGCGCGTTTGCGGATCGCCCGGCCACCACCGTCACGGGCGTCTGGATGACGCTGCGGAAAGCCGCCGTGGATGCGCGTGTCAAAGCGGTAGTGCTGGAGCCTGAATCGCTGAGCGTGGGATGGGGCAAGCTCGAGGAATTCCGCGCCGATCTGGAGCGTTTCAAGAAATCCGGCAAGCCCCTGTATGCCTTTCTGAAGACGCCGGGATCCCGCGAGTACTACCTGGCGTCCGTGGCCGACCGCATCTATCTGGGCCCGTCGGATTGGGTCAACCTCAAGGGCATGGGAGTCGGCCTGATCTATTTCAAGAACACGCTGGATAAGATCGGCGTGGGTGTGCAGGTCGAGCACGATGGCAAGTACAAGGATTTCGGCGACATGTTCACGCGCACATCCATGAGTCCGGAAACCCGCGAGGTGATGACTTCCGTGGTGGACGATCTCTACGGCCATTTGGTCGGCCAGATCGCCCAGGGCCGCAAGAAAACTCCGGATGCCGTCACCGCCCTGATCGATCAAGGACCGTTTCTGGCTAACGCCTCGCTCCAGGACGGCCTGGTGGACCAGTTGCGCTACGAAGATGAGATGTTCGCCGATCTGCAACAGAAAGTGAACGCGGGCGAATTGCATAGGCTCTCGACTGGCGCATATCAAAAGGTCCCAGCCGATTCGCTGGGTCTGGAGGGCCGCCACCATATCGCCATGCTGGTGGGTGACGGCGATATTACGCGCGGCTCCCTCGACGACGATGGCGCTTCGGACCAGGGCATCCAAGCCACCGGATTCATAAAACTCCTGCGGCGGATCG
>DATNMW010000110.1:0-2536 GCA_035602155.1 Bryobacteraceae bacterium
CAACCCCCGGACACGCATGTCTGGATCCTTGGCGGCAGCGGCCCGGCCTTTTTGAAATCGGAGGGCCCGAGCTATGAGTCCGGCCCAATCTGGCGTATAGAGTTGGCAAGTCCGGTTTGGCCAAAGGGCACTACGGACAAAGCGGAGCCCAAGAAATGAACGCCGATTGGGCCGTGCGTCGGAACGAGTGGGACGCAGTGCAGCCGAAGGCGTGCGCAACAAGGTATAATCCTTGGCGTGAAAAGCTACGCGCGCGGCCCCGTGTTGACGCTTCTGGAAAAGACCATCGGCCAGATGCTCGCCGATTCCGTGGAACGCAACCCATCGGGCGATGCCCTGGTCTCCCGCCACCAATCGGTGCGCCTTTCCTATCGGGAGCTTCAGGAAAATGCCGGGCGCACGGCGCGTGGTTTGTGGGGCCTCGGCATACGTCCGGGCGACCGCGTGGGTATATGGGCGTGCAACTGCGCGGAGTGGGTTTACCTGCAGCTTGCCACCGCGCTCACCGGCGCGGTGTTGGTGAATGTCAACCCGGCGTATCGCGCGCACGAACTGCGCTACGTGCTGCGCAAGTCCGGCATGAAAGCCGTCTTTCTCCACGAGCGGGATGCGCGGGTCGGTTACCTGGATACCCTGAATGAGGCCCGCAAGGGACAGGACCTGGCGCTCGATCATATCGTTTTGCTGGGCTCCGATTCCTGGACCGGCATGCTGGCGGACGGCGTCGACGTGCCCACGCTCACGCAGTCGCCGGAGGACGTGGTCAACATCCAGTACACCTCCGGCACCACCGGTTCGCCCAAGGGCGTGCTGCTGACGCATCGCAATCTGGTGAACAACGCCTACCTGGTCGGTCGAGAGATGATGGTGACGGGGGCCGACCGGCTGTGCTCGCCCGTGCCCCTCTATCATTGCTTCGGCTGCGTGATGAGTTCGCTGCTGGCGCTGGTGTACGGGATCCCGCTGGTCATGCCCGCGGCGCAGTTCGATCCGCTGGCCACGCTGCAGGCGATCGATGCGGAGCGCTGCACACTGATTTACGGCGTGCCCACCATGTTCATCGCGGAGCTGGGCCATCCGGATTTCGGCAAGTACGATATGCGCACGCTGCGCAGCGGGATTATGGCGGGCGCGCCATGCCCTGTGGAAGTGATGAAGCGGGTGGTTTCGGAAATGAACTGCAGCGGGATGACCGTGGCATATGGCCAGACGGAAACCTCTCCGGGGATCACCATGTCGGCGGCTGACGACGACTTGGAGCATCGCGTGGCGACTATCGGGCGGGTGCTGCCAGAAACCGAGGTGAAGATTGTCGCGCCGTGGAACGATGAGGTGGTCGAGGCGGGCGAACGCGGTGAGCTATGCACGCGCGGATATCTGGTGATGAAGGGCTACGATGGGGAGCCGGAAGCCACGGCGCGGGCCATCGACGCGGACGGATGGCTGCGCACCGGCGACCTGGCGGTGATGCGCGGCGACGGATATTTCCATATCGCGGGCCGATTGAAGGAGATGATCATACGCGGCGGCGAGAATATTTACCCGCGCGAGGTCGAGGAATTCCTGCATCGGCATCCGAAGATCGCCGATGTATACGTGGTGGGAATGCCCGATGCGCGGCTGGGTGAGGCAGTGCTGGCGTGGATCAAGCTGAAGGCGGGTGAACGGATGACGGAGGATGAAGTGCGCGATTACTGCCGGGGGCAGATCGCGCACTTCAAAGTTCCGCAGTATATACGGTTCGTGGATGCGTTCCCCATGACGGTGACGGGGAAGGTGCAGAAGTTCCGCATCCGCGAGCAGGAGATCGAGGCGCTGGGGCTGCACGCCGCCGCCCAGATTAAGACTGCATAGTTTTGTGGGGCAGACTCTCAGCCGGGGGCCTCTCAGGCCGCGATGGTCTCGGTGGCATCTCGATAAAGCAGAGTTCGCCACTTGCGGACATCGAATTCGAGGGCTCGGCGCGGTAGACCTTTACTCCCCTCACTCGCAGGAACGCCGCCAGCGGAGGCCACACATATTCTCCCTACGGCGTGGAATACAGTGCGCCGCGAACAACACGGAGAGCCGGGTTGCGCAAACGCGCGGGTCGTCCCCAGCCGCCACCCTCCCGCGACTTGTAATAGACTGCAATCATGCGCACATTCCAAAACACTCTGATGCTGGCTGCCGCTCTCCTAACGGCGGCAATAGCCCAGCAAAACAGCAGCCCCTTCGCCGGAAGGTGGGATTTCAACATCACCACGCCCCGCGGCCAGGGCGCCTGTTGGCTGGGCGTGACCGATAAGGGCGGCACGCTGGATGTCTGGTATCAGCCCGCGGGAGGCAATGTCTACCAACTGAAGGATGTCCACGTGGACGGATCGCACCTGATCCTGAACCTGTCCGCGGCCGGTTCCAAACGCCCGGCGGCCACCTGGGATCTTGAAGCCGGCGGCGATAAGCTCACCGGCGTGCAGAAGACCGGCGACCACACTATGGCGCTGACCGGCGTGCGCGCGCCGGAACTGAAGCGCAGCGCCCCGGCGGCATGGAC
>DATNMW010000111.1:0-27592 GCA_035602155.1 Bryobacteraceae bacterium
GGGCAGGTAGCGCAACACCAGGTCATAACGCTGTTCTCCTTGCAGCACCTGCGTCAGCGCGTTGCCGCCCACGGCTGTTTGGATGGCATCTTGTACATCCGCCGTATTGATCCGGTAGCGGGCCGCCGCGGCGCGGTCGACATCCCTGACGCGCCACGCGTCGGACAAGACCGCCAGATCCGAGGAACGTCACTTCGCGACGCGGAGATGGCCTTGAATGGGCTGCGCTAGGGTCCTTCGTCAAATCGCGATCTTGGTTTCTATCGCATCATAATCCGCGTGTACGCTGCCGTTCTTCGTGTCGAGCAGCCCGGCTGCCGCCAAGGCCTGGACATCTGCGTGCACATTGCTGTAATCGCGCTCCAGCGCCTTCGCCAGGGCACGAACGCTGGCGACGTTGTGACGACGGACGTAGCGTAGCAACTCCATCCGTTTGCCGGTCAGGACACGGGCGAGGGCATCCCAACTTTCGAAGGCCACGTGGCGCTCATGGAAGGAATCGCCGCGCTCGGCGCGGCGCCAGGCATCCACGAACCGGCGCGTTGCCTCGTCTTCCATCGCGCCGCCGACCGTGATTTTCAGATCGCTCATTCGTCACCTCGCAGGGTCCGCACATCGGACCAGAAATCGGCCATCAGTTGCTCGACCGTCCTAAACGCATAAGATGCCTCTGCGCCCTGAAAATGCCGATGATCGCCTTTACCGCGTTCGTTGTCATACCCTACCTCGCGGAAGCCAGACCTGCCATAACAGAGAATACTTCAGGCCGTGCTTTGATGGTGGGACGGGCGACGGAACACGCCACAGCACGATTTCTACAATCGCACCATCGTCATAGTCGATGCGCTGGGCGAAGAGCAACTCGGCCTTCATCCAGTTCCCATGACGGCATTGCTGGGCATATGGCGTCAAGGGCTATAGATCGGCCGGCTATGGATACCGTCCGCTACTGCTCACGCCGCACGTATTCGAATTCGAACGGCATGCCATGAATCCCGGTAGTCGGCTTGGAAATCCAGTGCGCGATTTTGCCGATCTCCATCACCGGCACCATCAAATTGCGTATATAAGCGGAGTCCTTCTCACCAGGCAGAAATTCGTCGCGCCGCTCGTTCCAGTGCTCCACGCTCAGGCGATGGCCCGCCGGATCGAAGCGGTGCGCCGCGTATGCGCCAATGTGCCGGTGGAAGCGCCGATCGGGTAGCCGCAACCGGTAGGGAATCTCGTGCTCCGTAATCACGCGATTCCAGCGTTCCAAACACTTTTCGCAATCCTCAATATACGAGTCGCGCAGGATCTCGTTCATGGCATTCCGCAGCGGAATGTCCTGGCCGGCGACCGCGTACGAGCCTTCCAGCGCCATGTGATCGGCATATTTGGGCTCTTGCGCGCGCCCCTTCATCCCCGCGCTAAAGAAGTTGGCGGCATTGCTCGAAACTTCACCGCCGAACAAATCCAGGCTCAGGCTGAACCACAGATTGATGTACTTCTGCACGGTCGGCAGATCGATGGCGCCCTGGCGGCGCACATCGTCGTCGCCGGTTTCGCGCATGATCTCGCACGCGCGCCGCACCACTCGCCGCACGCCGGATTCGCCCACGAACATGTGATGCGCTTCCTCCGTCAGCATGAAGCGCGTGGTGCGCGAAAGCGGATCGAAGCCGCTTTCCGCCAACGCCAGCAACTGGTACTTGCCATCCCTATCGGTAAAGGTTGTGAACATGTAGAATGAGAGCCAGTCTTCAATCGGCTCGTTGAACGCTTCCAGGATGCGCGGCTTGTCGCTCGATCCGCTGCGGCGCTCCAGCAGTTCTTCGCTCTCTTCGCGGCCGTCGCGCCCGAAATAGGAATGCAGCAGGTAGACCATGGCCCACAGGTGGCGGCCCTCCTCCACATTCACCTGGAACAGATTGCGCAGGTCGTACAGGCTGGGCGCGGACTGGCCCAGCAGCCGCTGCTGCTCCACGCTGGCCGGTTCGGTATCGCCTTGCGTGACGATCAGCCGCCGCAGCATGTTGCGATATTCGCCGGGCACTTCCTGCCACACCGGCAGGCCGAAATGATCGCCGAAGCCCACGCGGCGATCATATTCCGGCGGCGCCAGAAAGATGCCCCAGCGGTAGTCCGGCATCTTCACGTAATCGAAATGCGCCCAACCGCCGGGCTCGACGGATGTCGCGGTTCGCAGGTACACATCGTCCGCCTGAAATCCTTCGGGGCCCATATCGCTCCACCACTGCATGTAGTTGGGGAGCCAGTGCTCCAGCGCGCGCAGCAGGCGCTTGTCATTCGAAAGGTCGACGTTGTTGGGAATGCGTTCGTAGAGGGACATCTAGGTCCTCCGCCAGTTGAATTGGGGCCGTTCCGGCTTGCCGTAGAGCGTGAGAGCGCCGCGCTCGCCGGTGGCGTTGGGGCGCGAGAAAATCCAGTTCTGCCAGGCCGAAAGCCGGCCGAAGACTTTGCTATCGGCGTTTTCGGCGCCCGCGAAGCGCAGGTTGGCTTCCATGCCGGTGAGCGCATCGGGCGACAGGCTGACGCGCTCCTCGATGGCCACGCGCAGTTCGTCTTCCCAATCGATTTCATCCACCGAGGCGGTGACCAGGCCGGCTTCCTGGGCCGCGTCCGTATCGAGGGATTCGGATTCACCGACGATCTCTTCCACGCGCGCGGGGTCGGCCATGAAGCGCACCTGCAATCGCGACGGGCCGTGGGTCATGGGCAGCGTGCCTCCGTTCAGTGCGGACGATGCCAAACGTACCGCGCCCGCGGCATCGCGCAGCATATAGATGCGGTCCGCGGCCAGCGCGATTTCGAGCAGGCTGCCGGCGAAGCAGGAGCCTCCATCGACCACCGCGAACAGGCTGCGCGCCGTCAGATCCAGGCGGCGCAGGGTGCGGGCCATCAGCAGCAGGATTTCGTTTGCCAGCCAGTCTTCGCGAAGGTGGTACAGCGTCGTATCGATTTGGCGGACGGCAGCGAGATCGCCACGGGTCTTCAGCAGGACGAGGCCGATCTCGTCGTAGTGGAACCGGAGGCGCAATAGTGCGTCGTCAATCTCGCGGAAAGCGCGCAACGGCCAAAAATCGGGTCCCGCTGCGCGCATGGTTTCGGGCGTGTCGGGCTGCGCGCCTTCGGGACCGTGTATCGTCAGATCCGCTGTGCGGCCTTCGCGATTCAGTTGCAGTTCGACGTGGCGGTAGCGCACCGCGTCCGCGGTCACCTCGCGCGAAAGCGCGTCTAATACGATGCCCGGCGCCCGCCGCGGCGATTCCTCCATAGCCAGCGCGAGCGCGCGTTCGCGTACGGCGTCCTGAAAACGGCTGCGCGGAAACAGGCCGTCCACCAAGCGCCACTCCACTGCACGCTTCCCTTTGATACCCTCTGCCAGTGTGGAGAAAACATCCGCCAGGTCGCGCCGCACTTTGCGCTTATCCACCACGCGCGTCAGGCCGCCGGTGCCCGGCAGGACTCCCAGCAACGGCACTTCTGGAAGGCTCACCGCGGAGTTGCCGTCGTCCACCAGGTAAATTTTCTCGCAAGCCAGCGCCAATTCGTAGCCGCCGCCCGCGGTGGTGCCGTTGCACGCGGCGATGTAATGCTGGCCACTATGCGCGCAGGCATCCTCGATGGCCAGGCGCGTTTCGTTGGTGTACTTGCAGAAGTTGACCTTGAAGCCATGCGTAGAAGTGGCCAGCATGTGGATGTTGGCGCCCGCGCAGAAGACGCGGTCCAAGCCGCCGGTGATAATGACGGCGCGCACTTCGGGATGTTCGAAGCGCAGCCGCATGACCGCATCGGCCAGTTCCATGTCCACGCCCAGATCGTAGGAGTTGAGCTTGAGCTTGTAGCCGGGAACCGCGGGGGAGTCTTCAGCCACTGCCAGCGTGAGGGTGGCCAGTGGCGGTTCTATGGCGAGGCGCCAGTGGCGATACTCAGACGGATGTGTTTCGAGCGCGAATGCGGCGGAGCGGCTTGGCCCCATACGCTCTTATTGTACGGCGAGTTGCGGTTTCTGGGTTGCGGGAGTGACACCGGTCGTCGCAGAAAGTACCATCGTTGCGTTATTGGAGCGAAACGAGACGTTCCGAGGCCTCATCTGCAAGGGGACCGGCTTCCAATTTTCTGCATAAGCTGGTGGGTGGCTTACCGGAGCGACTGGTTTTGATTGCCACATAGGCGAACCGAACACAAACGTGAAGCGGCGGGCGCGTTTGGCGCTCCGGCATCACGCCCGTGCGGGAAGGCTGGCAAAGGGCGGCGTTAATTACCGTCGGCCGCCGCCGTGGAAACCGCCTCCACGAACACCTCCGCTGACATGGCCGCCGCCGCGATACACCGCGCCACCGCGATAGCCGTAGCCGCCGCGGCCGTAACCGCCATAGCCCCAGGCGCCATAGCCGAAGCCAAGCCCAATCGTGGGGCCGACGTAGGGGTAACCATAAGCGTAGGGTCCATAAGCCGGGTACGGATTACCGTAGGGGTAACCGTACGGGTACGCGTAAGGGGCAGTGTAAGCCGGCACTCCAACCCCGATTCCGAACCGCACGGCCGCATTGGCCTTCGGGCTGGCGAACGCCATCAGCCCCGCCAGCGCCAGAGTTGCAAGTCCAACCTTTTTCAACATCTTCTTACCTCCAATTCATTCGACGCTACCATACGTCCCCGGACTGTAAATGGTTTGTAAACGTCGCTCGTAGATCCGTGGTGAAACGCGAGACTGAGGCGTCCCAAGACTGATTACTATTATTACGTTCCGCCCGCCACCGCCAGCCTGAAGTGCCGGAAGGTGCTCGGATGCGGAGCGCCCTCCGTAACATCGCGCACGCGCGGACGACCCTGAAGGAACAGAGCCGCCAGCCATTCTTCAGCCAGCGCATCGTTCCACGGAAGGTAATGGTCCAACCCTGCGAAGCAGATCTCGGCATGCCAGTCGCCGGCTATGTCGGCCTGAATGTGACCGTTGCGCCGGAAGGGACGTGCCGGGCCGAGGTCTTCCGCAGGTAGTTCCCGCTGATCTCCCGCAGGCCGCCAATGAGCGGACCTGCGCGCACGAAGTCCTGGCCGGCGTTGAAGCGCAGCAATTTTCGCAACATTCGCGAATCGTCCAATCACTGCCGAATGTCCGGCCCAGGGTAGGCTGCGGATCAAGGGGAGCGTTCATGACTCATCGATGATCTCATGGTTGCCGATCACCGCCCCGGAAAACAACAGCCCGGTCGGGAGAAGGGCCAATCAAAGCTGGTTGATATTTCGATGGCTGGAAGGATCGTTCACAGTAGCGGCATTGCCGTTCGACCATACCGGCGGTTGTCGCACCTGAGCGAGGTAATTTGCAGGCTGGGAGATTTAGAAACTGCTATAGAATGGGTACCGCATCCTGGCCGATGGCTGATTCTTTAACCGGCGGAATTGCGGTCGTTTTATTCCGGCGCCGACAGGGCACCATCCAGTGGCTCAATCCGAACGCATTCGTCTCTGCGGTCGATCCAGGAACGGGCGCATGTTACGGCGGCGACAGTCCCGCGAATTGCCAATTCGGCGACCTGGGGCGCAACAGCCTGCGCGGTCCGGATTTCGTCTGGAGCGATCGGTACGTTACCCGGCGCTTCCGCCTGCGCGAGGGGCTGACGTTGCGTATGGACGGGCAATTCTTCAATGTCTTGAACCATCCCAATTTCGCTTCGCCCTCGGTGGTGGCGGGCATTCCCGGCCAGCCCGCGACGCAGACGGGCTTTGGGGCGATCACTTCCACCACGTCGCCACCGACCGGGCTGCTAGGGGTTGGGTTGGGCGGCGACAATTCGCCGCGCATGATCGCGGTACAAGCGAGAGTGGAGTTTTGAGGCGTCAAGAATATGGGCGCCTGGCTGCGAATCCGCAGTCGCACGCACAAATAGATCGCTAGAACCGTTTCGCGGAACGTCTTGACTGGAAGCGTAAGATTCCAGTTCCCCCATCCGCTGCCGCGTATTCAGGCATATGCCCAGCTCCCGAAAAGAGGCGGGAAAAACGACTCGCCTCGGCAGGGATCGGATTGTGGAAACGGTCGATGTACGAACTGTGCGCAAGGGCTGCCGGGATCAGACTCGTCGTGGATGCTTCCCATGGAACAGAATTCCCCTCTGAGAAGCCGTTGGGAACAACTCCGATGTCTTAGCGCCGGGACGTTCTGTTAGATATCGGAAAATATCGGAAGGGCGTACTGTTCTAGGTAGGCCAGGGGGGCTTCTAGATTCCCAACAGGTTGGCTTGGAACTTGACGTATTCATGCTGCTGGGCCCAGAGGTTCAGCGGGATCGTGGCTAACTCATCCACGACCGGCACCGCATGACCGTCCTTGGTAAGATCGATAGTCTTGATGTAATAGCGGCAAGTGTCGCAAGCTTCGACGCGCACATGCGGGAACCGATCGGCCCTGTAGACGGCCATCTTCTCCACATTCGGTTCACCGCACGCCGGACACCCGATTCGCCCGATGTTCCACTCGGTCGCGCAAAGGGAGCAAATCAGCGAGCGCTTGCCGCCATCTCCTTCCGGGCGGAGGACTCCGGCGAGCGGGCGCGCGGAGCAGAAAGGACACGTGCCGAAGGTTTCGCGGGGCGGCATCGGTTGGCTGTGATCGGCCAGGTACTCAGCGTAGGGTTGCAAGAACATATACGACAGCAGATCCGTCTCGCGGCCGGCCTCGGGCTGGAAGGTCGATGCACCTCGCCAGAATAAGTCGAGCGCATCCTGCCAGGCGGCCGGCGCGCGATCGGCCATATCGCGGGCGCATTGCGCCGTGGCATCGGGCGCTACATTGGCGATCAGTGCGAGGAAACCGGGGAACTTTGGCAACAGCAGGTGCAGATCCGGGCTCACGCCCGCCATGCCCGCATGAAGATCCTTCTGGAAGCTTGTGACATGGCTGTAAAACCGCAATACTTCGGCCGCAAAGGGGTACTGGACCGCTAAGTCATCCGCGCGCCGGATGCGTTGGTCCCATTTGGATCTTGGCATTGGGGATGGAAAAAGGCGTCATTTTACCTTCTCGTACCAGAGGCGGTGATGCGTTTCCGCCCATTCGGGTGTGACCTCGCCGCGGATGATGGAAGTAAATCCGCCGCGCACCATGGCCGTCCCCATGTAAACGTGGATGATGAATCCGCCGATGGTGATCAGCGCGGCTCCCACGTGGACCGCGACGGCCAGATACCGCAGCCAGCGCAGACTCCACGGAATGGACTCCACGAACCACAATCCGCTCCCCGAGAGCAACAGCAGGATCACGCCATAGAAGATCAGCCAGAAGTACAGTTTCTGGCCGTAATTGAAGCGCCCGATCGGCGGCAGGTTTTGGTCTTCGTTGCGGATATAGAATCGAATCGATTTCATCCAGCCGCGGTCGGCATCGGTCGTCAGCATATCGCGCCGCCAGATCTTGTACATCCAGAAGACGGACGCCGCGAAGACTAAACCGAGCCAGGGATGCCAGAAGCGCGCGACCGCCCCGCCGCCTACCAGGATGGCCAGCCAAAACATGTAGGGCGACCAGAACGCGAGCCCGGTGACCAGGCAATAAATATAAGTAAGCCCGGCGACCCAGTGATTGACACGTTCGCTCAAGGTATAGCGCAGGATGGCGGAGGTCATGGCCGGTCGCCTCCGTGCTTATCCGCATCGACCTGCTTAGGACCGAAGCGCAGATAGTGCAGCGTTACTCCGATGACGCCGCCGAGCATGGCGAGATTGCCAATCCACTTGAGGGGACCCTTCCAGAACTTGACTACCCAGGGAATGCGCGGATTGGCGGGCAGTCCGCCATAGGCTTCCGGATTAGTCGCATCGTGCAGCACATAGATGACTCCGGTGCCGCCGACGCCGGGCGGATCGTAAACGCCGGCCTTGGCGAAGCCGGATTGTTCGCGAAGCTGGCGGGCGCGCGTTTCGGCCAACTCTTTCATATCCTCCTTGGTTCCGAAATGCAGACAGCCAGTAGGACAGGATTTGATGCAGGCCGGTTCCAGCCCCTCGGTCACGCGATCCGAGCACAGCGTACACTTGAACATCTTCTTGGTGTGCTGGTTGAATTTTGGAATATTGAACGGGCATCCGCTGACACAGTAGCCGCAACCGATGCAGTGGTCTTGCTGAAAATCGACGATGCCGTTAGTGTATTGGACGATGGCGCCGTCGGCGGGGCAGGCGGCCAGGCAACCTGGCTCGGCGCAGTGCATGCACTGATCCTTGCGCATCAGCAGCATCATAGTTCCGTCGTCGCGTTCGTGCTCGTTGAACTTAATCAGGTTCCAATAGTTCCAGGCCGTTTCCGGCATGGTCTGATAACTGTTTTGAAAGACAGTATCGCGGAAGCTATAGCCATTCCATTCCAGGCAGGCCACTTCGCAGGCCTTGCAGCCGATGCAGGTGGTGGTGTCGACCAGCTTGCAGACCTGCTCCTCGCGCTCGACCCCCGCGCCGGGAGGGGTTCCGGCGTGACCCGAGATTTTGCGAATCGCCAATGTGGCCTGGCTCATGTTATACCTTCTCCACCTTCACCAGAAAGCCTTTGAATTCCGGCGTGAATGCGTTGGGGTCCACCACTGTGGGCGAGAGCCGGTTGGCGAGCGTGCGTGCGTTCTTGTCCGCGTCTTCCTGGATGCCGCGAAAGCCTTGGTGGATGGGCAGTCCGATCTGGTAGACCTTCTTGCCATCGATGTTCATGGGCTTGATGCGCTTAGTGACAAAGGCTTTGGCTATGTAGTAACTGCGCGCGCTGGTAATCTTGATCAGTTCGCCGCCCCGGATGCCTAAGTCGTTGGCCAATTCGACAGGCATCTCGATGAAAGGCTCCGGAATAAGTTGCACGTTGACCGGATTGTTCTTGGTCCAGTAATGGTAGTGCTCGGTGAGCCTGTAAGTGGTACAGACGACAGTATAGCCTTCGCCGGTGGTTCCGTACTTATCCGCCGGAGTGGTCATCTTCTTGACCACCGGATTATTCGATTGCGCCGGGTGCAAGGCGTTTTGCACAGGACTCTCGAACGGTTCGTAATGCTCGGGGAAGGGTCCATCGGCGAAGGCCGCCAGCGGCGCGAAAATGCGGCCGATGCCTTCCGGGGTCATAATGAACGGCCCCATGTGATCTTTGGGTGGCGAGTCGGGTTTGAAGTCGGGCACATCCACGCCGGTCCAGAGCTGGGTCTTCTCGTTCCACCAAATCTGCCTGCGGGTGGGATCCCAGGGCTGCCCCGCGGGATCGCAGGATGCGCGGTTGTACAGAACGCGCCGATTCGCCGGCCACGACCAGGCCCAGTTCGGATAGACGCCCAGGCCGGAAGGATCTTCGGTGCCGCGGCGGGCCAGCAGGTTGCCGGCCTCGGTCCATGATCCACAGTACAGCCAGTTGCCGCAAGACGTCGTGCCATCGTCCCGCAGCCAGGCAAAGCCCGGCAGTTGCTGGCCGGCCTTGATCGCTTGTTGCGTCTTGGGGTCGGTGACATCGGCCAGCGCCTTGCCGTTAATTTCTTTGGCTACTTCGGAGAGAGAAGGATGCAGGGGATCGGTATAGGTCCACGTCAGGTGCGTGACTGGATCGGGAAACTTACCGCCGTCTTTCTTGTATAACTCGCGCAGTTTCAGGAAAATCTGCGCGACGATGTCCTGGTCGATTCTGGCCTCGCCGGGCGGCGGCACGGCGATGTTCTTCCACTGCAGCCAGCGCGCCGAGTTGGTCATGGACCCGTCTTTCTCGGCGAAGCCGGCGCAGGCCAGGCGGTAGACGGTGGTTTTGATTTCCTTTTTTTCCGCTTCAGTGATGCCCGGCGAGTTCCAGAATTCGCTGGTTTCGTCCGGGTAGATTTCGCCCACCACCAGCCAGTCGGCCTTCTTCAGAGCTTCGATATTCTTCTGCGAATCCGGCCCGATGGCCACTCCGTTCATGCCGAAGGCGAACAATCCCTTCACGGTACCCCGATACATTTGATCCCAAAGCTGGGTCCACGAGTAGTTGCGATCCACCTTCGGCATGTAATCGAAGGCGAAATCGTTTTCCTTGGTGGCGGCGTCGCCGTACATGGCTTTCAGCAGCGACACCGCGAAGCGCGGCGTATTCGACCAATAGTTGAACGAGTCCCATTCGGCCGGCTTGGAAGCCGTGGGAGTAGTTCGATCCAGGTAGGCTTTCAAATCGGTATCGGCCGGTGCGGGCACTTTGAGATAGCCAGGCCAGATGTCGAACACGCCGCCCATGTCGGTGGCGCCCTGGATATTGGAATGGCCGCGCAGCGCGTTCACGCCGCCGCCGGCGCGTCCTACGTTGCCGAGCAGCAATTGCAGCATGGCCGCGGTGCGGATAATCTGGGTGCCGAAGGTATGCTGCGTCCATCCTACGGCGTACATAATGGTGGCGACCTGTTTCATGTCGCCATCCTTGCGGATGGAGGTGTAGAGGTCCGCGGCTTTCAGGAACTGGTCTTTGGGGATGCCGGTGATGCGCTCGACCATCTCCGGCGTGTAGCGCGAATACTGAGTCTTCAATAACTGGAAGACGCTCCGCGGATGCTGCAATGTCAGGTCGGAATTTACGTTCGGCGGTAGCCCGGGCTTGGCTGGGGCGGCCGATGCCGGACCCGCGGCTTCGTAATTCCATGTCGATCTGTCGTAGGTCTGGGTGGCCGCATCGAAACCCGAGTACAATCCATCGTCGGGCAGCTTGAAGCCCTCCTTCACGATGAAGGCGGCGTTGGTGTAGTTGACGAGATAGTCATGCGCGATGCGATTGTTCTCGATGGCGTAGCGTATCACACCGCCCAGGAAGGCGATATCCGCGCCGGCGCGAATCTGCAGGAACAGATCCGCCGTGGCGGCGGTGCGCGTGAAGCGCGGATCGACTACAATCATCTTCGCATTGCGGTTGCGCTTGGCCTCGATGGCCCACTTGAAACCGCAAGGATGATTCTCGGCGGGGTTGCCGCCCATGATCAACATCATGTCGGTATTCTTGATATCGACATAACCGTTGGTCATCGCACCGCGTCCGAACGTGGGCCCCAAACTGGAGACCGTGGGTCCGTGTCAAACACGGGCCTGGGTTTCCAGGTAGCAGACCCCCAGGCTGCGCATGGCTTTTCCGGCGAGATAGTTGAATTCGTTGGTATCCGTGCAGCCGCCGATCCAAGCGATGCTTTCGCAACGGTTGACGGTGCGGCCTTGCGCGTCCTTTTCGACGAACGTCGCGTCGCGGGTCTTCTTCACCCAGTGGCCGATTTCGTCGATAGCTTGATCCCAGGCGATGTCGTCCCAATGGTCCGAACCGGGCCGGCGGACCTGCGGCTTCAAGAGCCGCCGCGGATTGAGGATATCCTGATGGAGAGAAGCGCCCTTGGGGCACAGCGTGCCACGATTGATGGGGTGGTCCGGGTCGCCCTCTACATGGATGACCTGCGGTGTGACGTTCTTGGCTTTGTCGCCGATGGTGTAGATGATGACGCCGCAGCTCACGGAGCAATAGGGGCAGGTGGAGCGGGTTTCGGTGGCGCGCGCGATTTTGAGCCGGCTGAGTTCCGCGTAAGCGGGCTGGAGGTCGAATCCAAGCCAGGAAACCGCGGCGCCGCCCAGCGCCGCGACTTTCAGAAAGTCCCTACGACTGCTATCCATGCTTGAGCCCTCCTACAGAGAGTTGCGTCAGCTAATCAACCAATTTTTCCTATTGTACATCCAGCCGACTCCGATGGAAGCTCTTTTCTCTGATTTTTTCCCCATGTGCAGAGGCGCTCCGGGCGGAAAGCGCGCCGCTGGCCGCCGTAGCGCCGGACAAGGGGGACAGCGACCGTTGCGTGCGTCCTGCCCTGGGACTGAGCCGATGTCAATGCCGAGGATGGCGGCGCCAGCACGGCGGCCGCGACTAAGGGGCGTCCTGCCGCGTGGGGGGTCGTACGCTGTACTGCGCCTGCATCCACGCTGGCGCGCACCAACTCGGCGCCCCGCGCCTGGATCTCTCCCGCCGTCTCGGCCGAGATACGCAGCATGCGCCGGTATCCTTTTCGCCGAAGCGCATGGTCTTGAACCACACCACCGGCCTTTCGCTGAAGCGTGAGAGGTTCCAGCGAGACCGAGAGGGCGGCGCCTCCGGCCGCCAAATGGGCCGCCGTGTTGCTGAATTTGTTGGCATTGCAACCACGGATGCGGCAAAACGCAGACCAAGGGGTGCGGTGTAAACGCGGTAAGATCAAATCTGGACCATGCGTGTGGCCCGATCAGCTAACGGGATTCCGATCCGGCTTACAGATGGGAGATGGCTTCATGTCACAGAAGAGCATTCGGAACTGGCTGGCTACTTCTTCGATGTGATTGAAACCATCGAGACGCCCGAGTCAGTCGTCGAAGGAGCCGCAGGTGAGTTGCTGGCTTTGCAAGTACTTGGTAGTGGTTTACAGGGAGACTGCGCCCAACGACGGATTCGTCATCACGGCCTTTCTAACAAGACAAATCCGGCGGCTGGAGCAACGGAGGAGAATATGGCCGAACTGAACCTGCAAAGCATCGTCGATCTGGCGCCGCAATTGGCGGGAATTCCCTATCGAACCATCTGGTCCAGCTACGATGCGGAAGCGGATGTGCTGTACCTGAACTTCAAGAAGCCCAGCCACGCCGACGACACCGAGTTGACGGACGACGATATTCTAATCCGGTACGAGAAAGGCGAGGTGGTCGGCGTCACCGTTCTGCATGCCAGCCGGCGGCGTACCGTTGCAAGCCGCGCTTGACTCTCTTCCTAAGAAAGGCCGCCGCGGGTCCCGGGGACCCGGGCCACGACTGCCGGCCATTATAGCCCAACTCGGTAACACTTTATAACACTTTGGTGAACGAAGCGCTATATTTTGTCGGGCCCAGGCGGAAATCGCCGAATGCTCCCGCCGCAGTCCAGAACGGCGCCTGCGCCTCCCCGGCATCAAGCGCTTCAAACCCATGGCTGGACTTCGAATGGTTCTGGCCCTCTAAAATCGAGCGCGATGTCATCGAGCGCGCACTGACGCTGGACTTCCTTCCCGAAGCCCGCAACCTCGTACGCCGCGACTGAATTCGTACCGCGTGGCGAAGCGAATTGCAGAGATTCCCAGACAGGCTACTGGGAAGCCCAGGTGACCGAAAAGCTGGTTCCGTCGCTAGATAGCGCCGATGGCACGGCTTCCTTTGTGCCGCCGCTGGTTGCCATGGTGATTTCTTCGATGGTCGGGAACACTCCGATAGCGCCGCTGGTGGTGCTATCCGTCGCGTAGTTCGTCCCGCTTACCCCCGTGCTGTCGTCGCCGAAAAGCACCGTGCCGAAATCGGCGAGCGGCAAGATGCCGCCGCGGGAAGTGCAGCAAGGCGCCTCGGCAATCCATTCGGCCGACGACCGGCTCGCACCCGAAACCTTCGAGCTCTTGCTGTAAGACTTGCCAGTGGTCACATCCTCGATTGTGATGGTGAATTCCGATGAGCTGTAAACCACCTTGGCCGACATATGGTCGCCCGGCTTGATCGTGAGGCTGGTGATTTCGTATGAGGGATTCGGGTAAAACTCATACCAGGCGTAATAGCTGGGGGTCTTGCCGTCGCAATCGGAATCCGTGCCGGTCTGTTCGACGGTGCTGGAAGTGTACCCATCAAGGCCTACCCAGAACGCCGCGTATTGATCGCCCGATTTGCACGTGGCCGTAGGCACGATCCAGGAAGCCTCGGCCGAGGTGAAGGAAGTCCCCAGCACTGCGTAACCGCTCCAGTTGGTGCTGGTGCTGGTGCCGTCTCCGTGCTCCGCGCGGTCTTTAATGGGCCGGTGCTGGCGCGGCGCAATTAGTTCCATCGAAGTCGGCGCGATCGAAACCTGCGCAAATGCAGGTAATATGGCTATCGCCCCCAAAATTCCGAGTTGTTTGGTCAAGATGCGTATCCTCCGTTTGCAGAAAGTATTCCGGGGGAAACCCCGGCAATCCCGACCAGTATACATCAACTCACAGGCGGTCAAGGTTGACCGCTTGCGAAACGTGCGCGGCTCGGTAGTTTCTGTGCGCTACGGAGCCGCGACCGTCAGGGAGCGAAGCTACTGGGAGGCCCAGGTAACGGAGAAGCTGGTACCGTCGCTAGACAGCGCCGACGGGACGGCTTCCTTAACGTTGCCACTGGTCGCCATGGTGATTTCCTCGATGCTCGAGAACTTGCCGATGGGGCCCGTCGTGGTACTGTCGATCGCGAAATTAGTGTGGGCTACGCCGGTGCTGTCGTCGCCGAAGAACACGGACTGTCTCCTCCCGACTTCTGTCTTCCAAGAAAAGGACCGGGCGCCGGTTAAAGCGCCCGGTGGAGCACCTACGGGTTGCTCGGAGGTGCAACCCGCGGGGGTGGAGGAAATCGTGCCTTACCCGAGCAAGCCCCCATGTCCCAGGCAACCCACCTCCCAGCCTGAGACGCGGTAGCGAGCCAATAACGGGGGAAGGACCAAGTCTACCACATTTGCCTTGGCGGAACGAAAGCACCCTGGAGCCGAAATCATGGGTATATCGTCCTTATAGGCCAGCAGCAGCAGGTTGCCCGGTTCGACCGGCGCCAGAAAACGCTCCACGTGGCCTCCCACCTTCTCCATGGCCCGCCCGACCACGTCTTCAGGACCCGCCGGAGCCGTGGTGGACGCGATCATGATCACGGCGGGGTTGGACCGCAGCAATTGTTGCAAGCCTCCGCCGACCGACGCTTCATCCTCCGTGCAGGAGAGGGCAAAGCTGGCGGACACGCCGAAGTGCTCGAGGCGCTGGTGCATGATGTTCTCAAACAACTGGCGGGCGCGCTCCCCGTTGAGCGGATCGGTATACAAAACGCCCACAATGGGGCTCCGCATGGGCCGCGCCTGCAAGATGGGGCCGCGCTCCTTCAGCACGCCCACGACCGCGTCCAACTGGGCGCGCGAAACGGCAAAGGGCGCGCTCTTTACTGTGGCGATGCGCTGGCCCGGCAGCGCGAAGCTGAAATTGAGCGCCGTGGCGATGACTACGCTGCCCGCGTAGTTGATCTGCCTCAATTGCTCGTCGTCCACCAGCACGCAACACTTCTCGGTAGCTTGTAGATTGGCCCGGCCGCCGGCCGCCAGACGGATCTCGAAGCTTCCGCAGCCCATTTCGCTGGCTACCGCGCAGACCGCGTCGTCTTCGCCGACTTCGCCTTCCTCCAGCTCGGTCACCCAGATGGATGCCATGCCTTCGGATTCCAGGACCCGGATATCGTCGTCGCTGATGATGTGACCCTTGGCCAGCAGCTTTTTCCCGCCGGGACGAAACACGGTGCAGCACAGCACCCGGCCATTCGATGATTTCACTTCAACCGTTTGGGCTCGCATGGTTCCTCGCTTCAGGTATTAAGGATTTTTTTATCCTGATTTACAGTATAGTACAACCGGCCTAGGATTTCACATCCGTATGGCGGGAATTATTTTGGGGGGAAGAGATTACCCCCTCATTTGGGGGTGCTGCCGCGATGGTGGGCCACCGTACGTTCAGCCGCGCAGCACGGGCAACTGGATCGACTGCAAGTCCTCCGGCTGGAGGTATTGTTGAACGCTTCTACGGTACTCCGGCCGCAGGACACGCATCACCGCGATCTCGTCGCAGCACTGGAACTTCACGCAACGCACGCAATCCTTCCAGACCTTGAGCGGCAACTCGCCGCGCTCCACTTCCTGAAAACCCATCTTTCCGAAGAAGCCGGCCACGTAGGTGAATGCGAACACCGCGTCGAGCGAATAATCGGACGCTTCCAGGACCAGCGCCTCGATCAACCGCCTGCCAATGCCATGGGTCTTGGCGTGTTCGGCAACGGCCAGCGACCGGATCTCGCCGATGGACGGAGTATAAAAGTGCAGCGCGCCGCAGCCCATCAGCCGCCCCGCCGTTACGATGACCGAGAAATCGCGGATGGCCTCGGAAACCTCCAACTCGGTGCGCGGCAGCATCACACCCTTGGCTGCGTAGCCATTGATCAGGCTCAGAATGGGCCCGATATCGTGCATTCCGGCTTTTCGGACGATTAACTCCGGATGCACCCCGGCGTACCCCGCGCGCTCCGAAATCGCATCCTCTCTCAGACCGCTGATCATCCCGCGAAGACCTCCTCCAGCGCCATGCGCGTGCCCACATCTTCGCCCGCCAGGATACGTTCCAGAACGCACTCCGCCGCACCCGCGCAGATGCGCACTTGCGGCACGCCTTGGCGCAACGCGCTGTGCGCGGCGGTGAGTTTGGCCAACATGCCGCCGGTGGCGACACCCTCTGCGATGAGCGACTCGCCGCGCGCCATCGTAAGCCGCGGCATAAGGCGTTTGCCGGCGTCCAAGACGCCTGCTACGTCGGTGAGGAAGATCAATTGGTCCGCGCCGAACGCCACCGCGCAGGCCACCGCCATTTGATCCGCGTTGACGTTGAACAGGCGGCCTTCCCGGTCCCCCGCCACGCACGCCACAACCGGCAGGAAACCGCCCGACAGCAATATATGGAGCAGCGCCGGATCGGCGCGCGTAACGCGCCCGACGCTGCCCAACGCCGGGTCCATCTGCTGGGCTTCTGCCAAGCCCCCGTCGATGCCGGATATCCCCACCGCGCGCGCGCCCGCTTGGTTTAACGCTTGGTTTATAGTCGCAACCAGTTGGCGATTGACACTTCCGGCGACCACCTTGACGACCGCATCCAGGACTTCCGGCGTAGTCACCCGGAGTCCGTTGACGAACCGGCTCTCGATGCCGCGCTCGGCCAGGTACCGCGTCATCTGCCGGCCGCCGCCGTGTACCACCACCACGGGCGCCGCCCGCGAGATGGCCGCAATCTGGCGCGCCAGCCCTTCGCGCGTCGCGTCCACATCCAGCAGCGTACCGCCGAGTTTGACCAGCAACTTCACAGCAGCCCCTCCGTCTCCGGATAGCCAAGCATCAGATTCATGTTCTGCACCGCTTGGCCGGCCGCGCCCTTCACCAGATTGTCGATCGCGCTGATCACCACGGCGCGCCCGGTGGCTGCGTCTACCGTGACTCCGATATCGCAAAAGTTCGTACGCACGACAGCGTGCAGATCCGGCAGACGGCCGGCGGGATACAGGCGGACGAACGCTTCGCCCGCATAGCGCTGCGCGTAGATGGCCAGCAGGTCTTCGGCGCTGGTTGTCCGTTGCGTGCGGAAGTAGATGGTTTCCAGGATGCCGCGATCGACTGGCAAAAGCTGCGCCGTGAAGCTGAACTCGCGTTCCTCCAACCCGGAGATCATGAGCACCTCCGGGACGTGCCGGTGGCGCAGCACGGCATAAGCCGAGAAGTTGCCGGCGACCTCGCAGAAGCTGGTGGCCAGGGCTGCCTTACGGCCGGCGCCGCTGACGCCGGATTTGGCATCGCACACGATGCCTGCCTTACGGTCCACCATTCCCGCATCGAGGAATGGCCGGATCGCCAGGTTGGCCGCCGTCGGATAGCAGCCCGGATTCGCCACTAGACGCGCCGCGGGGATGCGCTCGCGGCAGAATTCCGGCAATCCATACGCCGCTTCGGCCAGCAATTCGGGCTGCGTGTGGGTGGCGTTGTACCAGGCGGCGTATGCGGTCGGCGTGCGCAAACGAAAGGCTCCGCTCAGGTCGACGACTTTGGCGCCGGTGGCGAGCAGGACGGGCGCCAGTTCCATGGAAACTTCCGGCGGCGTGGCTAGGAAGACGATGGAAATTCCTTCGGCGCGGACGGTTTCCCGAGTGTAGGGCACAAGGCGGGGGCCGGATGAGCCATGGGAGTGGGGATGCACGGCGGAGTCTTCGCGGTGTTCGAGCAGGATGGGCGTGACGCGCGGATGGCGTTCCAGAATGCGGGCGAGTTCGGCTCCGCTATAGCCGCGATATCCGACGATTCCGACGACGTGACTCATTGGTTATTTATTCACTGCTATGTATAAATATACCATGCCGCGCGCGCGGTAGTGGGCTAAGGTTGTGTTGGTTAAATATTCCGCGCGGCCCTCAAATTCTCCCACTTCTTTCTTGAAGACGCATTGCGCCCGGCGCGTGAGGCGGTTTCACTACTGGCGCAAGCTCCAATGACTTGTCTACTTGCGCACAGCATTATCGCTTCACCATCAGCGTCAGCACCCGCCCAGAAGCATGCCCACCGCGCCAGGCAACAGCCTTCACCACCGACGCATCGCCCGGAATCGGCACCGGCTCGCCGGCATATTTCGGCGTGAACGGATCCGGGTTCGTGCCATCGAATGTGTAATAGATGTCGCAACCGCCGAGTTCCGTAGCCATCCGCACGGCCGCCCTTCCCGCCGCGTCCTGCACCTGCGTCAGGGCCACGTCGTACATGGTACGCGCATAGTTTACCTGCGCGGCGTCCAGCCTCTGGAATTGCATCTCCACCCGCCCCGCAAAATCGTCCCAATCGCGGCTGGCCTTGGGCGACCAGAAAACTTCTGCCAGCGCGAAAGCCCGCGGCCAGGTCATATACTCGGCATGCCTGGGAGTGGGCACGGACTCGGTCCAAAGGTTGCCTTGCCCGCCCAGAATGTACTTGGAGTCCACTCCTTCGGGCGTCGGCTCGAAACGGTAGCAGGTGCTCAGCAGCAGCCGTCCGAAAGTGCTGGGTTCGAGCGACGGGTCGCCCTGATAGTAATCCAGGTAAACGAAATTGGTGGGCGTCATCACTACCTGGCGATTCATCTTCGCCGCGGCGATGCCGCCATCCATGCCGCGCCAGGACATCACGGCCGCATTGGGCGCCAGGCCGCCTTCCAGGATCTCGTCCCACCCGATCAGCTTCTTGCCCTTGGATGCCAGGATCTTTTCGGCGCGCCGCACCAGGTAGCTTTGCAACTCGTCGACATTCGCCAGACGCTCGTCGGCCATGCGCCGCTGGCACTTCGCGCAAGCCTTCCAAAAGCCCTTGAAACACTCGTCGCCGCCGATGTGAACGTACTCGGAAGGAAACAGCGGCGCCACTTCGCTGAAGACCTTGTCGATGAACTCGAAGGTCTTCTCGTTGCCGGGACAGAAGGCGTTGTCCACCTTTTCGTAGAAGTTCGAGCCGGGGTTCACCTGGAACGGTCCGCCTGTGCAGGATAGCTCCGGATAGGCAGCCAGCGCGGCCAGCGAATGGCCGGGGATCTCGATCTCGGGCACCACCGTAACGAAACGCCGCCGGGCGTAGGCGACCACCTCGCGGATGTCGTCCTGCGTGTAGAATCCGCCGTCGGTGGCGGCTTCGCCTACACGCGGCGCTTCGCGTGCGCCCCATTTTGCGAGGCGGGGGACGCGCCATGCGCCCACCTGGGTCAGTTGGGGAAGGCCTTTGATCTCGATGCGCCAGCCGTTGTCGTCGGTCAGGTGCCAGTGGAAGACATTCATCTTATAGCGGGCCATGCGATCGATGTACTGCTCCACAAACTCCTTGCTGAAGAAGTGGCGGCTGACGTCCAGCATCAGGCCGCGCCAGGCGTAGCGCGGGTAGTCGACAATGTGGACCGCAGGCACAATCCAGGCTGCGTTACCGCGCGTCCGGCTCTCGATTTCCGGAGGCAGGAGTTGCAACAGCGTCTGGACGCCGTAAAATAAGCCGGCCGGGGTTGGCGATTGGATGCGTATGCCGCGTGCCGTCACCACCAGTTCGTAGCCCTCGGGATGCGCGGCGGCTGGGGACTGTCCGCTTAAACCCAGTACGATCGCGTTGCGGCGAAGCAAAGGATAAGCCGCTTCGGATACCTTCAACTGCCAGCCGGTGGGCGCGGCGATGGCGCCGGCAAGGTAACCGGCCACCTGGCGCGCTTCGGCCACGCCGGGCGGCGCCACGATCGCTACGCCGGCATGCAGGCGGAACGCGCCTGGCTGCGTCCGAATCGAGACAGGCTGGGGAATCAGTCCAAGCGATGCGCCCTGCGTAGCGGCGGGGCCCAGCATGAGGGCGGAGAGACAAACGAGTATCGTCTTCATATGCGCCGCCATTATATCGCGCAGCCACAAAGCTACGGTTCGAGCGGATATGAGCGAACGAACTTAAAGGTCCGGGACCAACGTGTTTTGCTGAAGAAGTGGGTGGCCACGTCGACCAGGTGATCGATCCCAACGCCGCCAGTATTCAAATCTTCGGTGGGGGCCTCGAACGACCAATAGACGATCCACGGTGTGCCGACGATGTTTTCGCGCGGGACCAGCCCCCAAAACCGGCTGTCGTCCGAATTGTCGCGGTTGTCGCCCATCGCGAAAATGAAACCCGGCGGCACCACCAAATCGCCATCGAAAACAAAGTTTCGGATCATCTCGGCCGCTTGTGGACGCAGCCGTTCGAGTGGCGCAGCGGACGGAAAGTTGTCGCGGAAAGGTTCCACGCTGCCAGGCACACGTATGGTGTAAGGCTCGTTGACGGCCTTGCCGTTCAGAATAAGTTGCTTGTTCACCAGCCGGATGTGGTCGCCCGGTACGCCGATCGCGCGCTTCACAAAATTCTGTTTGATATCCAGCGGATACCGGAATACGATCACATCGCCTCTGCGCACGTCTCTGTAAGGCAGCCAATGTCCGGTCAAACCGTCGGCGGGCGCATATGCCAGCTTATCCACCAGCACGTGGTCTCCCACGAGCAACGACGCTTCCATGGACCCGCTGGGGATGACGAACGCCTGTAACAGCGTGGTCGTGCCGAACAGCAGCAGAATCAGCGTGACCGCCCACTCCGAAATGACAGTCCGGTCCACATGTCAGGAAATCTTGCGGAGGCGGCGCAGGGCGTTTGTCTTCACTGTTCCGATTATACCGGACGCGGCAGGCGGAACCGCTTGACGTTCCCCTGAATGCCCTAATTCGTTTTGCCGATCGGAAGCAGTACGGTGCCCATATCCGCGGGCGAAGACTGTACGCGGATAGTCCCCGAGGGCGGCTCGGGCAAGCCGCTGCCGATCTCGGGAGGCCGCACGGCCGCGGTGCGCGGAGCGCGCGAAGCCCCGATCTGGCGTTGCTGCAGCGCGGCGCGGATCTGTTGTTCGGGCACTTGCAGGGAGAGCGAGAGGCGCTTTCCATCCACCTTGAAGTTCATGTCTTCGAGGCTGAGTGCGCTTCGCTCCTGCGCCTGGACCACGCCTGCGAACCAGCGTAATCCGTCGACCATGTCGGCTACATCCTTTTCGTTGCGCATGCTCATTTCGGCGGAAAGATCGAGATCCGGGCTGAAGCGCAAGCCGCCGGTAAATGAATCCATCCGTTCGAGCCACTTCAGTGAAGCGCCGATGGGAGACTTGGCCGGCTCCGCCAGCGAACCGGCCGAGACCATCCAGATGTCATACTGGCCCTCGTACCGCGCCAGACCTTCGGCCAGGACGGGCGACGGCGGGACATTCTGGCCGCGGCGGCGAATAGCGGCCTTCACGTCGGCCGGCTGCCCTATGACCGCGATCGAGCCATCCAGGAAGGCCACTACCGAGTAGCCGCTACTGGAGGAAAGCAGTGGCACGCCAAGGTAGTTGCTCTTGGCGCCGCTGAAGGCGTTGAGCGATTCTATCAAGGCCGGATCCAGCAAGCCGCGCACAATGACCAGGGAGGGCGATGGCTTGCCGGGCCCGGCGGGCGGCCCGCTGGCGAACACCACCTCCTGCGCGAAGCGGGTCCAGTCGAGAGTGCCGAGGCCAGGCAGGGGATCCTGCCAGGTCGGGCGGAGGCTCGACAGTTGCGCCTTCATTTGCGGGGACATGGCTTGGCCGATAGGGGAGGAGGCGATGTGGTCCAGGTTGATCTCCATGACCACGCGCGCGTCGGGCATGATGAGATCCAACATGGCTGGATCGGTGGCGGCTGCCACACCAGGCAGGAACGCCGCAACGGCAAACAAGGTACGCCAACTAGCCATACAAGATTCCTCTCTTATGGGAGTAACATTGGGGAGTCGGTAGGAACAAGTCCACAATAGTTAGTTGTGCGCTACCGGGGGGCGCGGGTGTACACCAGCCAGCCCGGCAATTCGGGGTCGTTCACCAGGCGGCTGTATTCCGGCATATAATTCATCAAGTCGTACCCGAATAACTCTCGAGTTCCGTCGGCGGCGAATGCGATCACCGCCGGGTTCCGGGGAACGTACGCCTGGAATTCCGCGCCGCTCACCGGTTCTCCGGCCAGCAACCGGTCGACAATGCCGAAGGCGTAATGCCGAAACTCGCGTTCGGCGTAATAGTGGGCGATCGGGAACCACGGGAAATATGCTCCTCCCGGATGCCGGTTCAGGTAGTCGAAGGCGGCCGCCTGTGCGGCATGCGGCACGCGTCTTGCGCTGGCCCGTATATCGAGAGCCAGCGGAGCTTCGGATATGGCTAGCGGAAGTATGCAGGCCACCAAGACCGAGACCGCCACACGGCGCGCGGAGCGGCTTTGGGCGCTGCGCCAGGAATCCGCCAGCATCACCGTAAGTCCGCAGGTAAGAAAGAACAACGAGAAACTCAGGCTGTTCACGTCGCCGCCGGCTTTGGCGCGACCGCCGATCGAGAAGGGCAGCAGGGCGATCCCCACCAGCAGGATCGGCACTCCGCGGTTGGCCGCCAGGGCGCGCAGTTCCGGCCCGCGAAGCCGGCCGCTGGTCCAAAGATACACCGCGCATGCCAGTAATAGCACCGGCACCGGCATGGACACCCGAATGAAGCTGCGCATCGCCTGGATGGCGCTCACGATATGCGACGAGTCATTCCACGGATGATGCGCCGGCACCCAGATCAGGCAGTGATATAGGTTCGCAGGGCCCGCCGCAAACATCGCGGCGCCGCCGGCCAGTGCGCCCACCACCATCAGCCAGAGCAGGTAGCGTACCGCCTGCGCGCGCCCCTCGACGGCCCATAGGTAGATCAGCAGCGCGAAAGGCACAGGCAAAAACGTTTGCTTGCAGAAAATGGAGAGCACCGCGCACAGGGCGGAAACCGGCAGCCCCGCGCGCCATTTTTCAGGCCCGCGATAGCATAGCGCGGCGCACGCCACCGCGCTGAAGGCCAGCCCAGGACCATCGGCGTGAATATTGAAGCACGAATACTTGAGCGGCTCCAGATAGCACATGAGAAAGCCCGCGGTCAGGAACGCCAGTCCATCGACAGGGCCTCGCCCAGGTTTGAATGGCGCGAAGTGCAGAAACGCCGCCGCCGAAAAGCAGAGTACGATGGTGATGGCCGACCCCGCCAGAACCGCGCTGTTTGGCGAGTGAAACAGCGTCGCGGGCAGATATATGACGGCCACCAACGGCCCGTACAAGCTGTTGTAGAGCGGTCCGCCCGGCGGCGACAGAACATAGTAATTCACGCCCCTGGCAAGAGCGAACGATGGCATCAGCCGGGAGCCGTTGAAGCTCCAGAGGGGTGTCTCCAGCCACCGGTGACAGACCGTGAAGAAGAGCACCAAGGCCAATGCCGCCAAGCCAATAGAATGTCGCGTCTGGCGCAAACCTGCCATGTTACGCCACGCGAGCCGCCGACCGCAAGAGCTTGGTTGGCCGCCGTAGCTGCGCTAAGCCGCTAATGATGTGCGACTCCTGGTAGTGGAAGACGAAAAACGCATCGCGGATTTCCTGCCGCGCGTCTCGCCCAGTTCGGTTTCCCCAATGCGTTAACGATTCGTCTCATCGATTCGCTGCTTTCGCTCACCTACGGCTGCACAAGGAAGGGACCGCCGCTCAAAAGCGTACCGCCCGGAGTCGTCACCTGGACGCTGCCAGTCGTCGCTCCGGCCGGCACGCTGGTCGTGATTTCGGTAGCCGAGACGACCTCGAACGCCGCCGGGGTCCCGTTAAAGCTGACGCTGGTGGTACCCGTGAGATCCGTTCCCAGAATGGTGATGGCTGTTCCCACGTTGCCGTAGTGCGGCAGCGTTTTCACAAACGGGCCCAGACCTACGGACAGGCGGAAGATCGTGCCGTCCCCAAAAAGCCCGAGGCCCCCTCCCCCGAGGGTTGTGCCGTAGAAATCCCCATTGGTTCCCTGAACCACCCCTGCCTGGGGGTTAGCGCCGTCGACGCATTCGAATCTGGAACAGAAGGAATGCAGTGTCGTAAACGCACCGCTAATGGTAATTTTGAAAGCCGTGCCACAGAGTTGGTTCGCGCCACCCGTAGGCGTGGTCCCGTAGAATCTGCCGTCGCTGGCCTGAACCAGCGCGGCGTTGGGCCATGCGCCGTCCGGGCACGCCGGGTAGACGCCTTCGGTGCAGAAGCTGTAGAGCGTCGTCAGCGTACCGGTTGGGGTGATCTTGAAGACCGTGCCATTACCGGTCGCCCCGCCCAAGTACGTCGTCCCATAGAAGTCCCCATCGGTTCCCTGGACCAGCCCCGCGTAGGTGTTCTGTCCGTCCGCACACCCAGTTTGGGAACAGAAGCTGTGCAGCGTCGTCAGCGCGCCACGCGCGGTGATTTTGTAGACGGTGCCGACGTTGTAGTCCCCGCCGACGTAGGTTGTCCCGTAGAAGTCCCCATTGATTCCCTGGACCACCCCAGCATGGGGTTCCTGGCCGTCCGTGCACCCGCTTCGAGCGCAGAAGCTGTAGAGAATCGTCAACGCGCCATTCGGGGTAATCTTGAAGACCGTCCCGCCGCCGGGCCGAATGCCTAGGTTGGCGCCGCCATTCGCGTTTGTGCCGTAGAAGTCTCCACCATTTCCCTGGATCAACCCCGCCATGGGGGCGTCGCCGTCCGCACAGTCGATTAGGGAGCAGAAGCTGTACAGCGTCGTCAGTCTGCCCTCCGGGGTAATTTTGAAGACCGTCCCACCTCCGTTGGCCCCGCCGCCTTCGGTTGTCCCGTAGAAATCCCCATCTGCACCCTGAACCAGCCCCGCGTAGGGTGCTTCGCCGTCCATGCACCCGCTTTGGGAGCAGAAGTTGTATAGCGTCGTCAGTGTGCCGCTCGGGGTAATTTTGAACACTGTACCAGCGCAACCATTGCAATAAGTCTGGGGGTTGGCCCCACCGTAAGGCGTCGTCCCGTAGAAGTCCCCATCGGCTCCCTGGACCAGCCCAGCCATGGGTTCGTAGCCATCCGTGGTATCGAAGTTGAACAGCTTGGTGAAAGTCTGGGCGGGTAGCGCTACCGCCGTCGCTGCGCACAACAGAAACGCAACGCACGCGCTCCTCCCCCCGATCAGTCTGTTCAATACGTTGACGACTCGTTTCATGGATTTGGTCCCTTTCGCTTACCTATGGCGCCACCAGGAAGGGACCGCCGCTCAACAGCGTGCCGCCGGGAGTCGTTACCTGGACGGACCCGGTCGCCGCCCCGGCCGGCACGGTGGTCGTGATTTCGGTGTCCGATACGATGTTGAATGCGGCCAGTGTCCCGTTAAAGCTGGCGCCGGTGGTACCCGTCAGATCGGTTCCCAGAATCCTAATTGCCGCTCCCACCTTGCCGAAGTGCGGCAGTGTTTTCACAAACGGGCGCAGGCCTGCGGACAGCGGGTGGCCTCGCCGCCGTCGGTTGTCCCGTAGAAGTTGCCGTCGGTATACTGGACAAGCCCTGAGGGGCCGGAACCATCCGTGCCATTGAAACTGTATAACGTTGTAAGCGTGCCACTCGGGGTGATTTTGAAGACCGTCCCGCCGCCGTTGGCCCCGCCACCGCCCGTTGTTCCGTAGAGGTCCCCATCCGTGGCCTGGATCAGCCCAGCGGAGGGTTGGTAGCCGTCCGGGCACCCGCTTTGCAGGCAGAAGCGATGTAGCGTCGTCAATGTGCCGCCCGCCGTGATTTTGAAGACGGTGCCACATTGAAAGCTCCCGACACCGACGGTGCAGCTTGCCCCGCCCATCATCGTTGTCCCGTAGAAGTCGCCATTTGTGGCCTGAACCAGCGTTCCGACGGGATCTGCGCCGTCAGTGCACCCGCTTTGCGAACAAAAACTGTACAGCGTCGTTAGCCTGCCACTCGGGGTAATTTTGAAAACCGTCCCATCGAAGGTGGCCCCGCCACCCTTAGTTGTCCCGTAGAAGTCCTCATCGGTGCCCTGGACCAGTCCCGCCGCAGGATAAGCGCCGTCCGTGTCATTGAAGCTGTATAGCGTCGTCAGCGTGCCAGCCGGAGTGATCATGAAGATCGTACCGCAGCCTCCGAGGCAATACTCATTTCCGCCAGAGTACGTTGTCCCGTAGAAGTTACCATCGGTGCCCGGGACGAGTGCGCCGGAGGCCTGGTAGCCGTCCGTGCACCCGCTCTGAGAGCAAAAGGTGTATATCGCCGTCGGCGTGCCGCTCGGGGTGATTTCGAAGATCGTGCCGCATCCATCAGGTAGTGGGCAAGCTTCGGCTCCTGTCCCCCCAAAGTTGGTAGTCCCATAAAAGTCCCAATTCGTGGCCTGGACGAGCGCGCCCGGACTAAAGCCGGCAGCGCACTTCGTGTGAGCGCAGAAGTCGTATATCGTCGTCAGCGTGCCGTTTGCGGTAATTTTGAAGGCCGTGCCGCATGAAAAATCCGCGTATAGGTTCTCAATGCAGTTGGTGCCGCCAGCCCCTGTCGTGCTATACAGGTTCCCGTCAGTGCCCTGGACGAGCGGCCCGGTGGGGTATACGCCGTCAGGTCCGTCGAATTTGAATAGCGTGGTGAGAGTCTGCGCGGGTAAGGCAATTGCCGTCATCGCGCACAGCAGAAAAACAACGTACGTCCTCTTCCCCCACTTAAGTTTGTCCAATGCGCTAACGATTCGCTTCATCGATGTGCTCCTTTTGCTTACCTACGGCACTACCAGGAACGGACCGCCGCTTAAAAGCACGCCGCCTGGAGTCGTAACCTGGACGCTGCCGCTGGTCGTCGCGGCGGGCACGGTGGTAGTGATTTCGGTGGCCGAGACTATATTGAACGCCGCCGGGGTCCCGTTAAAGCTGACGCTGGTGGTACCCGTGAGATCCGTTCCCAGAATGGTGATGGCTGTTCCCACGTTGCCGTAGTGCGGCAGCGTTTTCACGAAAGGGCGCAGCCCCGCTGAGAAGCCGAAGACCGTGCCATCGTTGTCGGCCGCTCCATACGGGGTCGTGCCGTAGAACGCCCCATTTGTGTCCTGGACTAGCGCGGCAACGGGATATTCGCCGGCTCCGCTTTGGGACCCAAGCCTATATAAAGTCGTCAGCGTGCCACCTGGAGTGATCTTAAAGGCGGTCCCATAACCGTCGGGCCCGCCACGTTGGGTTGTCCCGTAGAAGTCCCCATCGCTGGCGAGGACCAGACCCGAGTAGGGGTAGTAGCCGTCGGCACACGCGCCGGAACAGAAGCTGTATAGCGTTGTCAGCGTGCCATTAGTCGTGACCTTGAAGAACGTGCCCACGTGGTTGGACCCGCCGGTCACGGTAGTCCCGTATAGGGCGCCATCGGTTGATTGCGCTAAGCCGCCATAGGGGCCGGCGCCGTCCGGGCACCCGCTTTGGGCGCAGAAGCTGTATAACGTTGTCAGCGCGCCACTGGGGGTAACTTTGAAAACCGTCCCTTGGCCGTAGGCCCCGCCAAGATAGGTTGTCCCGTAGAAGTCCCCACTGGCGGCCTGGACCAACCCCCACGGGACGCTGCCGTCGGTCCCGTCAAAGGTGTGCAGAGTCGTCAGCGCGCCCTCCGGCGTGATTTTGAAGACCGTGC
>DATNMW010000112.1:0-7581 GCA_035602155.1 Bryobacteraceae bacterium
TCACGGTAAGCGTCCCAGCCCTTGTCGAATGTTCCCTTGTATTGATCGCTCCAGTATTTGTCTACCTGGTGCGGAGCGTGCGTGGCGGCTGGTGCGTAATAGAGAAAGAAGGGCTTGTTGGGCGCTGCCTTCTTCTGACGATCGACATAACCGATGGCTTTATCGGTAATCTGGTCGCTGAAGTGGCGGCCATCCGGACGGGCGTGAGCCTGATCTTCCACCAGGTCGGGTTTGTATTGGTCGGTCTGCGAACCAAGAAATCCGAAGAAGTGGTCGAAGCCTTTTCCGGTTGGCCAGCGATCGAATGGGCCCGCATCGGTCGCGTCCTCGTCGGGAGTTACTCCGTATTTGCCAACCGCGAATGTGCTGTAGCCATTCTCACGAAGGATTTCCGCGATGGTTCCGGCGGAGGAAGGAATCCTGCCGTCCCAGCCGGGGAATCCGGCGGACAGAATGGTGTGTGAAAACCCGGACATGTGCACGGACGCGCTGTTACGGCCAGTCAGCAGCGCTGCGCGGGTTGGGGCGCAGATCGCGGTGGTATGAAAGTTCGTATAGCGCAAGCCACTGTTGGCAAGCATGTCGAACGTGGGAGTCCGGATGAGCCCGCCGAATGTGGCGGCGGCGCCAAAGCCCACATCATCCAATAGGATCCACACTACGTTTGGCGCGCCTGCAGGCGCTTTCACGGGTTCCGGCCACCATTCTTTCGACTCGGCGAGGGTTCGGCCAACGACGCCCTGATACGGCTGCGTCTCTTGGGCCTGCAGTGAGTGTCTTGCAGTCGCCGCAAACAGTAACGTCGATGTTATCGCCTTCAGGACGCCTTTCTTTCTCATAGGTCTCCTCTTGGTCTCGCTTTGCATCGTGGGGCGGCCAATCTTGGCCGGTTGAAAGCCGGCTGCGGGCAATATTGCCCGCCCCACAATTCACTACCTCACACAGCGGAAGCCGACGTGATTGGTCCCTGTGCTGGCCTCGCCCTTCCCACGGCTGCCCGGCATATAACGCGCGCAATATTGATCCGTGCAGAGGAACGATCCGCCCTTCTGCACACGCTTCGCTATGCCCGGTTCATCCGGGTCGAAACTGTCCGCGGGTCCCTGCGGGTTGCGGACCACTTCACCGGATCGCGCGATCTGCTGGTAATAGTCGGCGCGATACCAGTCGGCGCACCATTCCCAAACATTGCCGGCCATGTCCGATAGCCCGTATCCGTTGGGTGGAAACGAGCCTACCGGGGCTGTTCCCGCAAAGCCATCCTCGGCCGTATTGGTATCCGGGAAATGACCCTGGAAGGTGTTCGCCTGAAACTTGCCGCCGGGTTTGAACTCCTTGCCCCAAACGTATGGCTGCCGGTCCAGCCCGCCGCGCGCGGCGAATTCAAACTCGGCTTCCGTGGGCAGGCGCTTGCCGGCCCATTTCGCATAAGCGGCGGCATCCTTCCAGGCGACGTGCACCACGGGATGATTGCCGCGTCCCATCAGGTCGCTCGCCGGACCTTCCGGGTGCCTCCAGCTTGCACCCTTCACGTAGCGCCACCACACATAAGCGTCGTCCAGCTTGACCGCACGCGGCGGCGGCGTGAAGACCACTGAACCTGGAACCAAATCTTCAGGTTTTGCGCCCGGAAAGTCCTTGGGCTCCGGCTGGCGCTCGGCGACCGTGACGTATCCGGTGGCCGCCACAAACGCGGCGAACTGGTCGTTGGTCACGGCTGTGCGATCCATCCGGAAAGGGTCGACGTGCACACGGTGTACCGGCTTGGCATCTTCCATATCGGCGTGATCCGATCCCATCCAGAATTCGCCACCGGGAATCCGCACCATATCCGAAGCAGCAGCGGGGCGGTCGCCGGTGTTATCTCCCGTTGCCGCGCCCGCCGCCCCAGTCGCGTTCCCGCGGCGCGCTGCGGAGATGCCGCTATCGCAGTGATCGGCGGCGCCCAGGGCCGACCCCAAGCAAACCAGAATTAGAACAGCCGGCAAACTACGACACATCGCTTCTCCATAGTCCATTAAGCCGATGGACATTATTGATTAATCTTCAGATGATAACAGGTTTCATCGTGGCGACACCGGGCGTGTGACGACGGGGAAATCCGGGGAAAAATCGTCCAGCAACGCCGTGAATGCGGTCCAAGCCGCCACATCCCCTTCGAGCCTCGCCTGCCCCCGGCCGCGAGCTTCCTCCAAACCGAGTTCGCCGCTGAACAACGCATCCAGCACTGCCCGCGTGGTGTGTACCGTGAGAGGCGGTGTCCGGCGCGGCGGCCGGAATTCATAGTTCAAGACCCCGCGGGCTAGGTGCAAGTCCAACTTCTCGCCGGTATCCGACAACTCCACGCCAATCGAAAGGTCGGCCGTAGCGGCACGCGGCCCGTCCACGCGTACCGCCAGGTAATCGAGCACATCGGCCGTAGCATATAGATGCAGGGCTTTGGCCGTTACCCAGCGGCCGCCCGAGCCGGCCTTATGTTCAGGCGTCCACTCCCGCAGTTCCTTCGCCCCACGCAGATATATGTTTCGCCACAACGCGGACTCGGCCTGATACGCCAGTTGCTCGAACGCCTTGGCCTGGAGTTCCCGCGCGCCTGCGTTTGCGGGATCGGCGAAAACCAATTGCTTGAGCAGTTCGGCTACCCAGCGATAGTCTCCTGCGTTGTAGGCGCCTTGCGCCTTGGCCAGGATGGCGTCGCCGCCGCCCATGGCGTCCACGTAGCGGCGGGCCAGATCGGCCGGCGGCAACGGGTCCAAATTCGCGGGATGGCCGTCATAGAAGCCTAAATACCGCTGGTATACTCCTCGCGAGCCGAGCTTGAAGCTGCCGTAGTAGCCATGGTTCGACCAGTTCTTCGAAATCGCCGCCGGTAGTTGGATGCGCTCGGCGATTTCGGCGGGACCGTAACCTAGGTTCGCCAGATGCACAGTCTGATCGTGCAGATATTTGTAGAGATCCCGATGATCCTCAAGCAAACCGATCACGCGTTCCTTGCCCCAGACCGGCCAGCGATGCGTGGCGAACAAGACTTGGGCCTGGTCGCCCCACCGTTCGCGCGCCGCGTCGATGTATTTGGCCCAAGCCAAGGCGTCCCGCGCCTGTGCGCCGCGCGGCGTGACGATGTTGTGCAGCCCGTGGTTCACTACCTCCGACATGCACAGGGCGCGATAACCGGGCAGCCAGAAATTCATCTCGCCGGGCGACTCGGTGCCATCGGTGCGCTGAAAGACAAACTCCGTGCCGTCCAGAACCTGATTGGAATTCTGCGCGTTGATATAGAGAGTAGGCGCAATCAGGCCGCCATGGCCGCGGGCGCCGGGCACTTTCCCCTGCCCGAAGTCTACGGTCCCGGCGGGCCCTACAGGAATCCCTAGCCCCGACTGGAACTGGAAGCGGCGGCCCATGGCATTGCCGGCCAGCACCGACTCGGAAAACAACCCCTCCAGAAAACCCTCGGGGGCGAGAATGGGCACGTGGCGCTGGGCGGCGTCGGCAGGATCGATTACGCCACCGGCCCCTAGATAATGGTCTGCGTGGCCGTGCGTGTAGATCACTGCCGTGACCGGCAGCTTGCCTTCATGTTTGAAAAGCAACTCCAGCGCGGTCCGGGCGCCCTCCTCTGACGTCATGGGATCCACCACAATCCAGCCGACCTTGCCGCGGATGAACGTTGCCACGGCCACGTCGAACCCGCGCGCCTGGTAAATGCCCGGGATCACCTCGAACAGTCCGTTGATATTATTGAGTTGCGCGTGGCGCCACAGGGCGGGGTTCACGGTATCCGGCGCAGGTTGATCTTCGCCCTCAAAAGCGAGGAAAGGCCTCAAATCCCATACGACCTGGCCGGCCGCGTCGTGAATTACGTTGCCGGGCAGGGCCTCGATCAGGCCGCGTTTGGCATCTTCGAAGTCCTGCCGGTCGGCGAACGGATAATCCTGCAATACGCGCTGCTGGGCGGCCCGGGTGGCGTCCGTAGCGGGTGCGTCCGCGCAATTGCAGATGGAAACACCGGCCAGCACGATGGCTGTTAGACGTACCAATCCCGCCATCCCCCTCATATTCCGGCGGCGCCGCCCCGCAGAAATGCCGCTGGGGCGGGGACCGGAAAGGTGCGCAAACTACGCATTACTATTTGCCCTCATACGTGATCCAGAAAGGCGAAGCCCACACGATCTCGCCATCCTGCTGCTCGCCTCGCACATAGTAATAGCTGGTTTTGCCCGGCTGCGGCGCGTTATCGCGCCAGCGAAATTCAACATCCTTGGCGCCCGGCTCGGTGGTGTACACGTACTTGTTGTCCTTCACGATCACCACCCTGGCAAACGGCGCAGTCCCCGACAGCTTCACCCGAAGCTCCGGCGCTTCGCGTGACGAAAAGACGTCTCCCATCAGGTGCGAACCGCTGCGCACGTCCGCCAGGATGTTATCGGTGGCCGCGTACACATGGCGCTTGCGCAAAGCCTCCAGGATCGCCTCGCGCGTGTCACCGGCGGCCAACACCACGGAATAGCTCATATGCGTGGAAACGTGATCCGAGCTGGCTTCGAAGCCGAATTTATAGCCCTTCTCGAAGGCCAGATTGATGAAACCCTTCGGCCGCCAGCCGCCGATGGAATCCTTAGCGTTGTTGGAGCGCGGCGCGTCGGGCATCTCGTAATTCTGCCGCATGCCCTGGTAGATCTCGACCACCGGTTCGGAATCCGGATCGTTATCGCGCCAGTCCGTTCCCATGTCGGTGCCGCTGGTATGGGAGGCCACCACGCCGCCGAACTGCTTGAGATAGGCGTAGAACATCTGCGTATCGGGCGCGTGTCCCGCATAATCGGCCGCTGTGATGGGCAGCCGGGGCAGCGGACGTACGCCGCGCTGCGCAAATACAACGTTTCGGTGCCCTTCTGGATATTGCACGCTGCGCTCGTAACTGAACATGGGCGCGAACCGGCCCGGCGTGTAGAACATGTCGGTGAGCTTCTGCGTGGTCCACCAGGTGTACTCGCGCGCGCCCCCATTATCGTGATCGCAACAGCCCACCCAGTCGAGCGCGGCCGCATCCAGAATGTAGCGCCACTGATCGAGCAGGGTGCCGTCCAGGGCGCCGTCATAGGAGATTTCGCTGTGCCTGTGGAATTCGCCGCGCACCAGCTTCAGTTCGGTCCCCGCGGCATCCACGCGGTACCCGCGCAGTTTGGCGATCGCCGCGGCGTCGCTTGCCGGAACGGTGGTTGGGGGAGGCGGCGGACCGAGATCGCGCCCGTTTACGGGCTGGGGCGCCGGCGGCAGCGCGATCACGCTGGCGAACAGATCGTTGTTGTATGGGTCGGCGACGCCAGTGGTGCGAATCTGGGTAAAGTCCCAACCGCGCTTGGTGAGCAATTGAATTTCACGGCGATAGTCGGAGGATTCGATCACCAGCAACTCCCCGGCCTTCCGCGAAATCAGAGCCGGCCGATTATCCAGCACGTTGTCGCTGCGAAACAGGTAAACCGGTCCGGTCCAGGCTGTGCCGTCGAACGAAGCCAGGTATTCCGACCACACCGTGCCGATCGGATTCCAAAGGGTAGCATGCGGGCTGCGATAGGTCAGCCAGATGCGGCCGGACGCATCTACCGCCAACCGCGGCAGCGTATTGCGGGGCTCTGGCGGCGGCAGGGGATGCGCGCTTGGTTCGCGCCGGGCATATCGCTGCACGTCGGGAATCTCCCAGCCTTTGGCATCCGCCTGGCGTGCCGGGCTATCTTCGCGGCCGTCCGAGACGCCTTCCAGCGCGGGTCCGGGATCGGCCGGTTGGATCAAACGGCCGGAAGTATCCATGCCCACCAGCCGCACGGCCCGCGCGAAATACACGGAGACGCCCGAACTGTTGTAAGCGCCGAAATCCTTGCCCCAGCCTTCCGGACCTTCTTCGTAGGCGATCCACAAGCGCCCTTGCGGGTCGTAGGCGATCGAAGGATACGCTTCATAGCGCGCGGTCGCGGCCACCGGGACCTCCGCTCCCCAGTGACCCGGGCTGCTCGCCCCGCGGACATACACGTCAAAGCTGCCATTACGGTATGAGTCCCACGCCACCGTGACCCGGCCGGCGGCATCGGCGGCTATCGCCGGATTCCACTCATCCGCCGGCGAATTCGACACAGCCGCCGGAGCGGAGAAGCCCTCGCCTTGCTGGGTAGCGGCGAAGATAGCGGCCTTGCCCTGCCGCCAACCTTGCCACGCTACCCAGACGCGTCCCTTGGAATCGGCGGCTGCGGCGGGGAAGACATCGGAGCCTTGCGCCTTTGAAATCCGCACGGTCTTGCCAGGCGTTCCGTTGGTAACCGGGCGCGCCCACAGATCGAAGTCGCCGCTCTCATTGGCCGACCAAAAGACCCACGGCCGGCCCGAGCCATCCACCGCTACCGCCGGCCGGTAAAGATCGCCGCCCGGAGCCGTGATCGCAATGGGTTCGTCCCAACGATTCTGTGAAAATCGCTTCAGGAATACCTGGTCGCCGCTCGGCGCAGCCGTGTATCGCCCGAAATCCTTTGGAGCGGCCGTGAGCGGCGCGCGCAATTTGTTGTGTTCCGGGTTGTGCTTGAATTCGAGATACGCCAGCCAGACGTCGCCGTTCGGCGCCAGGGCCGCCACCGGATAATCCTGCTCTTCCAGGCTGCTGGTCACCTGCGAAGATGGCGGAAGCCGATCAATCGCTACGCGCCCTGCCAGCGCGTGCTGGAACGTTCCGAAAGGTATATCGGCCAGGCGCACGCTGAAGTCCCCTTGCGCGGTCTTCACCTGGACGGTGCTGTTCTCGTCCTCGCCGCTCAACCAAAGGATGATTCCGTTATCGACCACCGACTTGGCTTCGGCAGCCGTCCGGGTCATCAGTGGGGCAGTAGAGGCTTTCCAGGAGGCCTCGCCGAGGATCTCATCTTCTTTGCTGAATCGCCAGGGATCCGTCTTTGTGATTCGCCCGCGATCAACGGTGGCCGATCCGTCCCACTTGGCCGACTCCTTGTCGGTAATACCGAGGAGCAGGCGCACGCCCACCTCGGCCCTACACGGGACGCACAAACCGAAGAGCAAAATAAGAGCTAGAGGAGGACGCATCAATGTCTCCAAGTCGACTAAATCTATCGGGATTGTTTTCTGATCTATAGATGGTAACCGACCATACCGGGAGTTTGTCAAGTGCGGCGTCCCCAAGAGGTGGGGCAGACGATCGCTTTTTGTCGTCTGCCAGCGCTCGGCGAAGGAGACAGACCACGAACGACGATGGTCTGCCCCACCCACCACTTTCATCACTTACCGAGCCGCGACCGTAAGGGAGCGGTGCCCGAGCCACCCCGGCCCACTTGTTGAACGCTCCCCCCCCATCGAAACCGAAGGAAAAGACGCCGAGCGGACCGGGGTTTCCGAAGGCACGGGCGGTGCAACTAAAACTTATAATGCAGCCCCAACTGAATGATGCGCGACTGGTTGCCGGGGACCAGGCTCGTAATGGTTCCGAACGCCGCGCTGCCCTGTTGCAGGTTGGGCAAGGCGAAGTTCGCATGATTGATGAAGTTCAGCGCCTCCGCCCGGAACTGAACGTCGTGCCGCTCG
>DATNMW010000113.1:0-34649 GCA_035602155.1 Bryobacteraceae bacterium
TGCAGTTGAGCGGTAGCTTCAGCCGGCAAAGGGCGTTCGATCAGATCCATCAGCCTGCCGATGTCCGCCGCGGAGAGGTCGTCGAGCAGGGTCGAGACGGAATCGCCCAAAGCACCGCTACGCCCGACGGCTGCCGGCAGCGCCGCTAAAGCCGCCAGGGGGACGCCGCCTGTGATGCCGGACAGGTTCGTTCCGCCCAGCCCCGGACCGATGGCGCCTGGACCCATGCTTCGATTGGAGCACGCCCGGCAGTACGGCGGCAAGCATTCATGAGATCCAGCTTCTTAGCTTCGGCTCCTCAAGCGCCGTTCTGTTTTATAATGTCATCCAAAGGGAACGTCGCGGGATGCCAGAAAATCTGCCCCCGGTTTCGGTCGAATCTTCGCCTGAGGAGACACCCGCCGGCCGCGCCGGCGGCTTCCACCCGATATCCTGGATGCGCGATCTGGCATTGTCTGTCCTGATCGCCGTCGTCCTGATCGTTTTCATCTATCAACCCGTGAAAGTGGAAGGCACCAGCATGATGCCCGCCCTGCGCGATCAGGAGCGCATCTTCATCAACAAGTTCACCTACCGCTTCGGCATCGGCAACATCCAGCGCGGCGACACAGTGGTTTTCTGGTTCCCGGGGGACATCTCGAAGTCCTATATCAAGCGCGTGATCGGCTTGCCCGGCGACATCGTTGAAATCGACCGTGGAATAGTGATTGTGAACGGCAAGCCCCTGGCCGAGGATTACGTGCCGGAGGAGTACCGCGACTACCAGTCCCGCCCGGCCCAGCGCATTGGGCGGGACTGGTATTTCGTTCTCGGAGATCACCGCAGCTCATCCAACGATAGCCGCTCCTGGGGTCTGGTACCGCGCCGGAATATCTACGGGAAGGCGGTATTTGTGTATTGGCCGCTCGAGAAAATGGGGCGCGTCCGCTAGTAACGAAAGACAACTGGTAACAAACCCGATATGTAGAAAATCCAGGGTAAAAAGTACCCGATCGCCCGCGAACGGAAGAAAAGCGCATGTGGGGCGGAAGGCATCCTGCGCGCCGCTTGCCCATCGGCGCTACACCTAGTTAGGCCGCCGAAGCCGCAGCCATCGTCCGTACCTGTGGCGGCTCGTCCGCCGCCTTGCGGTCCGCCCAATATCGGCGCATGCGCTCCGATACCTCGCGCCGCTCCTCCGGACTCATGAACTTACGGCCCCGCCGCGGAACGGCGATGGGCACTGGAAACGACTCCACCCCAAGCTGTTCGAGAGAGGCGATCACCCTGTCGAGCCTCGTCTTCTCCTGGTAAAGTTCAGCGATCGTCTTGCTCAGATCCATGCCGATCGAGTTGCAATCCAATTGCCGCTGGAGCGCACGTTCTTCAACGGCGGAAAAGCCACAGCGCCAGCGAAAGCACCACGCTCAAGAGAATGCACGTGACAATCGGAAAGCAAAAACCGGTGTACTTGCCGTGGACATAAATGTCGCCCGGCAGCCGGCCCAGACGCAATGGCAGCTTCTCCCCGATGGTCAACAACAGTCCCAGTACTACCAGGATTATGCCGAGCACAATCAGTATGCGGCCCAGGCTCATATTACGGCGCCACGGCGAAGACGGTTCCCCAACCGTAAGTTCCGCCGCCGGCTGTGGCGCCATAGAGCACGCCATTAGATCCCATTCGCAGCCCGCGCGGACCGGTACTAGGCGCGATAGACCGACCCTCGGATGAATTCCACAATCGCGTCCAGCGACGCGCCCGGCTGGAACACCGCCGCCACTCCCTGCCGCTTCAGCGCGGCCGCGTCATCGTCGGGCACAATGCCGCCCACGATCACCTTCACGTCCAGCATGTCCCTCTCCCGAAGCAGGTCCATCACCCGCGGCACGATGGCGTTGTGCGCGCCCGAAAGAATCGACAGCCCGATCACCTGCACGTCTTCCTGCAGCGCCGCGTTCACGATCATCTCGGGAGTCTGCCGCAGGCCGGTGTAGATCACCTCCATGCCCGCGTCCCGGAGCGCCCGCGCGATCACTTTGGCGCCGCGATCGTGCCCGTCCAGCCCCGGCTTGGCGACCAGCACTCGAATTGGTGGGGGCATCTAAATGTGCGCCGTTTCCTGGTACGAGCCGAACACTCCGCGGAATGCGTCGCAGATCTCGCCCAGCGTCGCATACGCCCGCACCGCATCCAAAATGAACGGCATCGTGTTTTCGGTCCCCTCGGCCGTGCGCCGCAATGCGTCCAGCGTCTTCCGCACGCGCCCATTATCGCGCCGCGCCCGCAACGCCGCCAGTTTCTTCACCTGATGCGTCTCCGCAGTCTGATCGATCTGCAGCAGCTCGATGGGCTGGTCCTCCGATTGGAACGCGTTCACTCCCACCACCAGCTTCTCCTTCGCCTCCACCGCGCGCTGGTACACATAGCTGGCGTTGGCGATCTCGCCCTGCGGAAAGCCTTTCTCGATCGCCGCGATCATGCCGCCCATCTCGTCGATGCGCCGGAAATAATCCCCGGCAGCCTCCTCCATGTCGCGCGTCAGCCGCTCCACGAAGTAGCTGCCGCCCAGCGGATCGGGCGTGTTCGCCACGCCGCTCTCGTACCCTAGAATCTGCTGCGTGCGCAGCGCGATGGTCACCGCCTGCTCGCTCGGCAGGGCGTAAGCTTCATCCAACGAATTCGTGTGCAGCGACTGCGTGCCGCCCAACACCGCGGCGAGCGCCTGGATCGCCGTGCGCACCACGTTGTTATATGGCTGCTGCCACGTCAGCGAACATCCCGCCGTCTGCGAATGGAAGCGCAGCTTCAGGCTGCGCTCTTCCTTGGCGCCGAAGCGGTCGCGCATGGCGTAAGCCCACAGCTTGCGCGCCGCGCGGTATTTGGCGATTTCTTCGAAAAAGTCGCTATGTGCGTTGAAGAAGAAGCTCAGCCGCGGCGCGAATTCGTCCACATGCATGCCGCGTTCCAGCGCCCATTCCACGTATTCCATGCCGTCCCGCAGGGTGAACGCCAGTTCCTGCACCGCGGTCGAGCCGGCCTCGCGAATGTGGTATCCGCTGATCGAGATCGGATTGAACCGCGGCGTGTGCCGCGCCCCGAATTCGATGGTGTCCGTGACCAGCCGCATAGAGGGCCGAGGCGGAAAGATGTATTCCTTCTGCGCGATGTATTCCTTCAAGATGTCGTTCTGCAACGTGCCCGACACGGCCTTCCAGTCCACACCCTGCTGCTCGGCCACCGCCAGGTACATGGCCCATAGCACCGCGGCAGGAGAGTTGATGGTCATCGAGACCGTCACCTCCCCCAGCGGGATGCCGCCGAACAGAATCTCCATATCTTCGAGCGATGAAATGGACGCGCCGCACTTCCCCACTTCGCCTTCCGCGAGGCCATGGTCCGCATCGTAGCCCATCAGCGTCGGCAGATCGAATGCCACTGAGAGTCCCGTCTGGCCCTGCTGCAGCAGGTAGTGATAGCGGCGATTGGTCTCCTCCGGCGTGGCGAATCCGGAGAACTGGCGCATGGTCCAAAGCCGCCCGCGGTACATCGTCTCGTGGATTCCGCGCGTGTACGGAAACTCCCCAGGGGCGGGCGCAGCCAAATCCGGCAACCGCTCCGGCCCGTACAGCGGCTCGATCGGCACCCCGCTAATGGTGGTGTACTGTTTCTCCGCGACAGCCATGTCCATATTTATCTTATCGAATTCCACGCTGTCCCTTCATTTCATAAGGGACTACCGGCGTGGAAGTAGTTTTGGCGTCTTCGCTGGTTTTTGTCAAGCCACCGCCGATATCCGCGATAGCGTCCGCCGTTGGCGCAGACTTGGCCGGAATACGGCGGGAAGGGTTCGACGCTCTACCGGGCGCTCAGTCTGCAATGCGCGGCGAAGTTACGCAGACAAGCTGTCGAAGGGACGACGAGCCGAGGCCCAATTTTACGCCCGGCAAAACCCCGGTCGAGATCTCGTTCGAGAGGGCAGTGGGAACAACTATGCCGTGCCGGGTGCTATTCCATATACTCTATCGGGCGGCGGCCAAAACCTCGGCGGGATCGGGTTTGCCGCGCTTGGCATAGCGGATCGCGCCATCCGGCCCGATCAGGTAGACGGTACGCTTCACGAAGAGTCCGCTGGCATTATAAAGGGCGGCGACCTTCTGCCCCGCGTCCACCAGCAGCGGAAACGGAAAGTGGTATTTCTCCTGAAACTTGGAGTGACTTCCGGCGCTCGCGGGATTGACTCCGAAGACCTGCGCATTCCGCTTGCGGGCCTCGGCCCATTGGTCGCGGAACTCGCACAGTTGTTTGCGGCAAGTGGGCGTGTCGTCGCCCGGATAGAACACCAGGACCACATTGTGGCCGCGCAGTTTGGAGAGAGTCACGGCAGATCCGTCCTGCTTGGGCAATGTGAAGTCCGGGGCGGGGGAGCCGGTTGGCAGCGGGTCTGAAAAAAGCCAAGCGAACATTTGTTCAGTCTAACTCCGGCCGCGTGGAGATCAATATCCTTCCCAGACGTAGGCGAAGAACTTGCGGATGGTAGTGAAGCCCATGTCCTCATACAACTTGATGGCTCCGCGATTCGAGGCGGTCACCGTCAGGCTGGTTTTGGTGCAGGCGGCCTCGCGCAGCAAGGCGATCGACTGGCGCAGCAATTCATAGCCGACGCCGGCGCCGCGCACCCACGGGGCAACGCAGATTTGCGTGATATGGCCGCAGTAGGGCATGACCAGGCTGGCCAGGCATATGCCGCAGATGCGCCCGGTAAAGCGGTCGAAAGCCGCAACCGACGCGGGTTTGAAGAACGTTCCGCATCCCGGATACTGCACGATGTTGAACAGAAACCGCCGTGAGCCGGCAACCGAGCGGTATTGATCGTTGATGAGGCTATCGACGTGACCCTGGTAGGCTGCCGCGATCAAGTGGGCCGCCGGCTCCTGGTATTGGTCGGTCCACTTCTCAACGTGGACGCGGCTGGCAGCCGGGAACAGGCCGCGTCCCCATCGCCGTGCGGGACCGAGCGCCGCGTGTGGCATCTCGAGCATCATGAAGTTGCGTTCGAACGAACTGAGATGGCGGGGCATGGGCAAGCCCCCGGTGGAATGGCACATCATCAGTTGCGATTCGATGCGGCCGATGTGCGGCGCGGCGGTCAGCGACTGCAGAACGGACTCCAGCAGCCGGTTTTCGTTCTCGACAGTGCGGAAGTGTTCCCGGACGAAGAGATCGCCGATCAACCCCTTGTGCTCTTCCAGCACACAATAGGCATAACCGACGACTTCCCCGTCGTCGACCAGGGCGAAGCCGTTGAGGGCGCGCATGTCCACGAACCGGCGCACTAGGTCGGCCGACTTGCCGAAGTCCCAGTCAAGGAGGCTGCGCCAAGCTTCGACTTCCTCGGCCAGCAGGTCGCCGAGATCTTCCGAGCGCAGGTGGCGCAGATCCACAAGGCTGGGGCTGGGCGCGGTAGGGACGGGTTCGAGGCGCGCGGCCATTCTGGGGTCATTGTATCATCGAGGCCACGGCGGGCATGGATTATCGGACTTCCGAGTGTCCGCGGGTCGATCTCGGGTATGATGATAGGCAATCCGAACAAGATTCGCGACGAAATGACCCCTTCCCGGTGGGCGAGAGTCAAGTCGATCTTCCTCAGGGCGCGCGACGCTTCTGCGCCGGAGCGGGTGCTGCAAGACGCCTCCAGCAGCACGGCGAGGGAAGCTGGCCGGCTGCTGGCCTTCGCTGAAGGCGGTTCGCAGACCGGCATCCAACTTCCCGATTCGTCCGAGATGGGCGGCGCCGCCTTCACTGCGAGGCCGTTCTTCGAGGCCGGCGCCGGCGTCGCCGGACGATTTCAGATCGTGAAACTGCTCGGCCGCGGCGGGATGGGCGAAGTCTACGAGGCCCTGGACACAGTCAAGAAGCAAGCAGTGGCTCTGAAGGTACTTCGCCCGGATAACCCGGGAGTCGATCCCGAAATGTCCGAGCGCCTGCTGCGTAAGGAGGTCTCTCTCGCGCAGCGCGTGAGCCATCGTAACATTTGCCGGATTAACGATCCCTACCGGCACGAACTCGCCGGAGGCGGGACCATCCTTTTGCTATCCATGGAGTTGCTGCGTGGACGAACGCTCGCGGAGTTTTGCGGGGCGCGCGGGCGGCTGGTTCCGGAAGAGGCGCTGCCGCTGGCCCGTCAGATCGCCGCCGGAATCGATGCCGCGCACGCGGCCGATATCGTTCACCGCGATCTAAAGCCCTCGAATGTGATGCTGGTGGAGGAACCCTCCGGGACCCGTGTGGTGATTACCGATTTCGGCCTGGCGCGCTCCCAGTCGGACGGCCAGTCCGCGTCCACGTTCACCCAGGGGGTTGCGGGCACTCTCCGGTACATGGCGCCGGAGCAACTGGAAGGCCGCGCGGACGGGCGCTCCGATCTCTACACTTTCTGTCTTTTGCTGTTTGAGCTGGTCACCGGCGAACAGCCATTCACGGGCGCTACGGATATGTCGTTGGCGCTCAGCCGCCTCAAAATGCCTCCCCGCGATCCTGGAGAATTCGTACCGGGCTTATCTCTGGCGTGGCGTAGGACCCTTCTGCGGGGTCTTGATCGGAACCCGTCGCACCGGTTCACCAGCGGCCGGGAGATCGTCGCGAGTCTGGAATCGCGCACACGGGCGTGGCTGGTTCTTCCGCAGATTGTCTTAACTCAGACCTTGCGCCGGCTCCCGTGGTTGCGCTGGGCTTTACCGGTGTTGTTGCTGGCTCTCGGGTCCGTTAGTGTGTACTTGACGCGCCCTCCTCCGGCGGCTTTTCCGCCCTTCTCCAGGCTCCTATTCGCCGGCCTGGAGCACGCCGCGAGCGGCGATCGCGCGCTGCTCGGCGCAGGCATCAGCCTATCGTCCGCTATCGGCCAGTCGCCCCATCTGGCGGTCTCACGTCCCGACGACCTGGCCGGTACATTGCAACGAATGGGAAAGCGGCCAGCCGGTCCCCTGGATCGCGAGTCTCTACGCCAGCTTGCACTGCGCACCGGGCAAGGCGCGGTTCTGACGGGATCCATTTCGAAGGGTCGCGGATACGCTCTTCGTCTGCGCATGGAGGCGCTGGCAGGGGATCCCAGATATGCGGGCGCAGTGTCCGCCCGCGACTTTGAGGCGCGCGACGAGAAGGAGTTGTTCAGCGCGATCGCATCGGCTTCGCAATGGGTGCGTAAGCTTTCCGGGGAAGGCGTGCGGGATCTCAATGAGCAGGCCGCGCGTCCGGAAGACCTGAGCACCGGTTCCTGGCAGGCGCTGAACCTGCTACAGCAGGCACACGACCGGCGCAATGCCAACGATGCGCAAGGTGCGCTGGTTTTCGCCCGGGAGGCGCTGGATATCGATCCGGAGTTTGCGGCTGCCGAGTCATTGCGCGGGGATGTACTCACGCAACTCGGCCAATACAGGACCGGCTTCGCGGCCCACCGCCGGGCTGTAGAGTTGGCAAGACGCCGCAACATCACCGGGCGGGAGCGGTACCAGATCGAAGCCATTCTTGACGAGGACATTGGGGATTATGACTCTCTGCCAGTGGTATGCAAAGCCTGGATCGCTCATTTCCCAAACGATTCGTTGCCCCATCTATATCTCGCGACTGTTTTCAGGATACGGGGCGACCCCCAGTCGGCGGTGGCACAGTTGCAAATGGCAGGCCAGCTTGATCCGTCCGCCTACACCGTCTACCCGCATTTGGCAGAGTGCTATCTCGGCATCGGCCGGCCAGAGCAGGCGCGGCAATGCGCTATAACCTTGCGCCAGCTTGGTGAACCAGATTGGGCGCGCGAGGTGGAAGGGCAGATTTTGCTTTGGCAGCGCCAGTTTGATCAGGCACTGGCGAAGATCCGGCCGCTGCTAGAGCGGAAGGATGACGTCTTCTCGTCGGTTGCACCCGTATACGTCGCCAACGCTCTGGCGGACACGGGACGGTTGTTGGAAGCTGAGAGTGTGCTAGCAGAAGCCGCGCATGCAGATTCCGAGCGCGGCCTTAGTTCACGGCGGGCCGAACGGCAGGTTTCGATCGCTTACCTTCGCTACCTGCAGGATGACGAGCGCGGAGCACGATTGGCCCTGACAGCCTTCGTCGCGGATCTGGACAACCCAGAGTCCCTGTCGCTGGCCGGTGCGCTTCTGGCGCGTACGGGCGACCTCACAGCGGCGCGGCGCGTACTTACCCTGCTTGGGCGATGGCCGGACGTACCGGTTGCGGATGTGGCGCGAGCCCGGCTTCGGGCAGAAATCGCGCTCGCAAGGCATTTGCCAGCGGCCGCTAATCTCGCTGAGGTGGCGGCCCCGCATTCGGATTCTCCCTTGGAAATGGACTTTCTTCTGCACGCTGCGAAGATGTTGGGCCGTGTGGAGGAGGTCGATCTAGTCCGCAGGCGGATTGCGAATATGCCGCAGATGTTGATCGGATGGGGGGACTGGCGGGTCCCGGGACTCTTCTGGAGCGCCTCGTGCGTACCGCCCGGGCCGGCTCAGGCTAGCGGCCGAGCCAGGAGGTGTCCTGGTGCCGTGAACGCGACTTTGAAATAAAATATCTGCGGCTTTTGTCCCCTATCTCGCGAAATGCACGCTTATAATCATGACAGTCTTAGACTCGATTTCTGGAGGCATTATGGCAGATGCAACTCAAATAACGGCGAAAGACGCGCCAGCGAGCGCGACGGGCGCTAAGAATGTGGACGCCGCAGCCGACGCCACAACGACGAGCGGTACCACGACAGAAGTTAAGACCTTAAGCACCGGGGAATACTTGACGGCAATATTGCTTGCCGTGGCCCCGACGACGCTTGGCGGGGCGCTCACGGTTATCGGTGCTAAGCAGAATCCGACCCCGGCCGATTGGACGGCAGCGCTGAACCGATCTCACGATTCACCTGCCGTGAACGACGCGCTGTTGAAGATCTTAACCTCGCCCAGCTATGAACCCATCATCACGGCTTTAAGGACGCCCCAGCCCTTGCTGAACGCAGATCTCTCAACCGTTACATACAAGGACGGCAGCCCCGTTTCCGTGGACTACGCGTCCGGGGTCAGAGATTTGGTTTGGAATAACAAGGACATGCTTTCTACTCCCTGGACGCAACCACCGCCGCATCCGCAGGGTGCCGATCTAGTAACCCTTATAAATCTGCTGAGCGGGTTTAAGCAGCAAGGTACATAGGCTCGAGGTTTGATCGCCATGAAAAAACGCCTTGCCTTGTGCTGCCTTGGCCTATTCGCTCTCTCGTCGCTGATCGGACGCGGGGCGAATTCCGGAGATAGGTTCGCTTGGGAGGTCCTCGTCGACATCTCGAGGCCTCAGGCCAACGGTGCTTCGGGTGCTGAGTCTCCAATTGCCTGGCGCCTCTGGTCCACCCAAAGAGAAGTCTTCTCGAAGGCCTCCGAAGGTTTGATGCCGGCTTCGACCGGCCATTACGAAGAGATCCGTCGGCTCAAATGCGAGCTACTCCGTCAAGAGAGTAAGTTTCCCCTGCGTCCAGCAGAGGTCGACGAGCAATGCGAAGTAGTATTTTTAAATGATTCGGCCGCCAAGTACATTCTTGAAGGAAGGATGTACCTGCGTAGCCTCCTCGCAGCAGCCGCAGAGGTGCCAGGCATTCACCTTCCGATGGCCGCACGTGAGTTGAAGACGGAGTGGCGGCGGATTGAGCCTCGCCAGTTTGCGGATTACATCGTCGCCATCGACGACAAGAACAAACCATGGGGGCTAGTGGCGCTACACCTGATGACACACGAGCAGCCCAGGTGGTTTTGGGCCACATGGATCCACAAAGAATACGCGAGTCGAGCGGATTTGCGCGACAACTTCGGTGCGGCGGAGAACGGCGGTACAAGCGAGGCGTTGGGGCACATGCTCGATTCGAACAACGAACGCTATCTGTCCAATTACAAACTCATCGGTTCTCAAACTGAATTCCAACCGGTCATGTTGAGCAATCCTCTTATTGAGGTGGGAGTGCAGTGCTCCTCCTGCATGGGTTGCCACCAAAGCGCCGGCCTCAGAAGAGATGGGACGTGGTCACTGCCGAATACCTGTCGCACGCTGGGCGAGGCCAAAAGACCTCCCGACGGCATGAACTTGACGGATTTCGATTTTACGTTAGCCGGCCAGGCTAAATGCCACAACGCGCGCGGTTGCAAAGACGCGTTATGAAACCCCGCTCCCAGCTATTCAACGAACTGTACGAAAAGCTCCGCGCCCTGGCGCGCAATCGGCTCGCGAACGAGATCGGGACGGGGAACGCGACATCCCTGGTACACGAAGCATACCTCAAGCTCCGAAGCTGGGCCGAATCCTTTCAGAACGAGCAGCACTTTCTGGCGACAGCGTCCAATGCGATGCGGCAAATCCTGGTTGATCGCGCGCGCAGCCGGCTGGCGCAGAAACGCGACGCCAGAGTTGAGCCAATCTCGGTCTCCATGAACGGCCCGGCCCAGAAGTCGCCCAACGTAATAGAGGTGCTGCTGTTGGACGAGCTTCTGGGACGGCTAGCCGAGTTCGACGCGCGCGCCGCGCAGGTCACAGAGATGCGGGTGTTCTTGGGCTTAAGGGAGGAAGAGATTGCCGAGGACCTGGGAGTTTCGTCGCGGACGGTTAAGCGCGATTGGGCGGCGGCCTTGGCTTGGCTGAAGGCGGAATTGGCGGCTCGCCGGAAAGAAAAGTAAGGCGCCGTCCCGCGTTATTCCGGCAAGCCGCTGCCCGACATCGCCATCCGGCTGAGGTGGTGCGACATCATGCGGTCGGGAAGCAGCAGCGTCTGTTGGAAATGCGCCCAGGCCGCAGACTGCTTGCCCAAGGCAGCTTCCAGCACGGCGACAGTGTAAGGCGACCCGCCGCCGGTTTGTGCCACAGCAGCCTCCAGACGTTTGGTCCAATCCGCGTTATTGTAGTCGTCGAGTTTCTTGGCCGCTCCCCGCGCCCAGACCAGGTCCGCAATGCCGGTGGCGGCAGCCACGCGGCGCCAACGCTCCGCCGCCTGCGGGGTTTGCCCGCAGCGCGCCTCCACCTGCCCGAGCAGATACTGCGTGCGGGGCGCATCCACGAAGGGTTCGAGGCCGTCCTTGGTAAATGCCAGGCCGGGCACCGGAGCGCCGATGCCATGGACCTGGGCTTGAGCGGCGTTGCATTGGCCCGCAGCGGATTGGGACAGCGCTTGCAGGATGCGCACCTCCACCCAGACTTGGCGGACATTGGTGCCGCCTTCCTCGCGCGGGAAGAAGCGGTCGCGGAACAGCGCGATGGCGGCATCGAACTCATGGGCCTCGGCGCGGTCGAGCGCGAGGGCGTACACCAGCTCCGCGGGCATGTGCGGCAGATCCGGATAGCTCTCCAGGGATCTAGCCAACTCGCGCGGGGGACGCCCCATGAGGCTCAGCGCTTCGTCCATGCCCTCGTAAAGCGTCCGGTTCAGCGGGTCTACCGCCATCCCTTCGCGGAAGACATCCAATGCGCCGGACCAGTCATGCTTCTCGCGCAGCATCGCGCGTCCGATGTCGGCATGCAGGACTGGAATGGGGGCGCGGGCGTAGCGCGCCGTATTCCATTCGGTCAAAGCATCGTCGGTAAGACCGCGCGCGAAGTATTGCGTGCCGAGCAGGTAGCGGGCGGTCATATCGTCGGGATTGGCTTGGATGGCGGCGCGCAACACTGCCAGATCCTCCGCGCGGCTGGGGAAGATGTACAACGTGGATAGCTTGCGCGCGGCCGCATAGTCCTCCGCAGCGGACCGGCCCAGCTTGGCGCGGCAATAGGCGCGGTAGTAGGCGACCAGTGGATGCTGTTGCGGCAGGACCGCGCCCGGCTCGGTCTCATCGGTTGGGACCGATGGAAAATCTCGCGCCAATAGATCGACGGCCGCCCCGTACAGACCGAGCCGCATGTATTCGGCGGCGATATCGAGCACGCGCGCCGGGTCGGCGGCCAGGAAGCGCAGCAACGCGGGATCCTCGTGCGACCCGGTCTCCCACTGCAGAAATGCACTCGGAGGGTCCGCTCCCTGACGGCCATGGCTCGGCACGGATTCTAGTGCGGTGAGTTCTTCGGTGGCACGCAGGTCGCTTTGCGCGGCGTGCAAGAACCTTAGCGCGCCATCGCGATTTCCTTGCCGCGCCAGAAGCTCGCCTAATTTCAGGCTTGCGGCGGCGCTCCAGGAGGGCATGCGCGCGGCGTTCTCGTAGGCCAAGCGAGCTTTGGGATAATCACCCACGCCATCGTAAGCCAAGCCGAGATAATAAGCGATCTCGGGATCCCATGTGGCGCGCGCCGCGGCCGGTTCCAGAAAGCGGATGGCTTCATCGTAGCGTTGTAGGCTTGCGCACAGGCGTCCGGTCGCGACGGTCAGATCGAAATTGCCGGGCGCGTGTTGCAGTCCCTCTTGATACGAGCGCCATGCGGCCAGCAGGTCGCCCTGCAACTCCTGGTTTGTGCCCCGCTCGAGCCGATCGTCTTCGGCGGCATGAGGCTGCGGCCCGGTGTGGATTTCCGAGGCGGGCGCCCAATCGTAGTCGCCTTCGGTGTGGCGCAGCAGTAGCGTGCCGGCGGTGTCGCGCAGCTCAAAGGTGCATGGCCCGGCCGAAGCGTTGCCGATCCCGAGCTTCCAGGTCTTTTCCGGCGTCAGGCTGACGGTTTCATCGGCAAGCACGCGCTGGCCTTGCAGAATGCGGATGGAGGCGGACGCGATCTTGTAGTTCGCGTTGAAGGCGGCGGCCAGTCCGCCATCGCGCCGGGCCAGGTTCAGAACACCTGACAGGTTTGCGCGCGCGATACCGCCGATGCCGCGCGCCGGCATCCAATATTCGGAGAAGCGGATGGTCTGGCGCGGCTCCAGGAAAGCGTAGGTTTCCTGGTTGCGGAACAGGCCGGCCTGCACCTCGACGTAGGCGCTGTTGTTATCCGAAAGCGCGCGCCGCCAGTCAAGGCCATCGGCGTCCACGCCCCACGACCAGATTTTCTTGGCGGGAAGCTGCGCGTAATCGGCGTAATGTACGGTTCCGGAGTTGGTATCGGGCCGCCAGACGCTCATGAACGGCTCGCGGCTGCCATGCACGAAGCGCGAGACGGGGCCGTCGGTCTGGTTGCGGATCAGGCTGAGATCCTTGCCGGTGGAATCGACCGGCCAGGTATCCACGTCGGTGAAGCCGTGGCTGGCCGTGAAGCGCATCGGGTAAAAGATGCGCGAATCGTCTTTCACTTCGATGCCCGCGTTATTCCACCAGTAGAACCGGTGACGAACGTCGCTGCGATTGTTCAGCGTGACCTGCTCTTCGAGCAGCGTGCTGCCGGGGCGGAGGCGCAGTTCCACCAGCCACTCCATGCCGTAGACGCGGTCGATGTTACCGACCCAGATCGAAGCGCTGCCATCGGCGTGCGCGGCGAAACTAAACTGCACGGGCGACATGGAAACCCAATTGTGCGAGACCGGAAAATTGAACTCGATGCCGAAGGCCGCCCATGCGCCGCGATATCCGATGTTGGCCTTCTTGATGGACGGGTTGGCGTAGAACATGGGCTGGCCGGAGATTTTGTCGATGCAAGTGTAGAGGTGGCCGCCGATATCGGGCAGGACCGAGCATTTGAGATATTCGTTTTCGAGATAGACGGCGCGCCAGGCGTGCGGGACAGGCTGGTTGGTGAGGTTCTCACGAAGGGTGTAGGGGTAGTTGAAGCGGCCTGTGGAGAAGGCGTCGAAGGGTGGGTTGGGATCGGGTGCGCCTTCTTCGTAAGTGGGCAGGGTGAGAATGTCCTGCCAGACGCGAACCTGCGCGTGGGCCAGCGGGAGGGCGAGGGGGAGGCTGATGGCAAGTAAGGCGATCTTAGTCATAGCTGTGCAGTCAGACGAATATCGCGCGCGACTGGGGCAATCCACTTCTGCTTCCCATGGCGGGGCAGCGGCTTCTCGGTCACCCGCAGAACACCGACGCGCTCCAGCGCCTGGACATCGCGAGTTACCGCGCTGCGATCGCGTTTCAGCGTCCGCGCCAGATCCGTAATGGAGCCGGGCGCGGTTCTCACTTGCTTGAGCAAAAGCACCCGCTTCGCAGTCAGGACTTGCAGCAGCGATTCAATGTCCTCGAAGGCGACTACGCGGCGGGGAGGAATCCGGCCTCCGCGGTCCGCCAAGCGCGCCAACTTGCGCCCGCGTTCGAAGAACGCTTCAACTCGTTCCACCCTGATTTCAGTCTTTCTCATTTTTCGCCTTTCTCACCAGATTGCTCCATTCTCTCCGAAAACGCGCCTCGATTTCCCCGAAGCTGCCAAAACTCACGGCAGTTATTTTGCCCCGAAAATGCCGGTGATGTTGGCCGTGGGCCGAATCACAGCCCAGCACTCGGCCATTATCGCTCGAGTAGACAAGGGGGTTGATGTAGGCTAGGTTATACCGAACGACGCGGCCTCGAACATCCACCCATGTTTCCCGGCGGAGTTGGCCGCCACCGTTTGCCTTCGACAGATAATGACGTTCATCTTCGCATCGGCCTGCGCGGCTTGCCAAGCCGGTCTGGGCGAACGGGAGATCTCTGCGTATCACTCGTCGAGTGCCGCCCGTCCCATCGCCCCACGCCGGATTGCGAGCACGGTGACAAGTTGCCCCATCTCGTCGATCTCGTAAATCACGCGGTAGACATGCGGCTTCTTGCCGTAAAGCAGATGCCGTAGAGGCCGCCTGGACTTCACGGCCTCGGGTGCCGCGGGGCACCCGTACGGAGAACTCTCCAAGCTATAAACGGCTGCCTCCAGCCTGTTGTACGAACGGGCAGCCGCTGGCGATTCGGTGGTGTGCTTCTCGATATAAAGCACGTTGAGATCGCGGGCAGCGCGTTCGACGAACTCAACGCGGTATGGCATGCCGCCGGCGAATCTCGTCGAACACGTCGCGCGCCAGCCGAGTACGGCCGCTGGCAGCGTCGTCCAACCCCTGGCGGATGGCCTCATGCACATCCGCACGGGCGGCGATGTCCAGCAGGCGTTGGTAGGCCGTTGCGTCCTGCACGATGGCGGCGGCCTTGCCTCTTACGGTAAGCACGACCGGCCGTTTGCTCTTCCTGAGGTGCTTCATAAAATCGCCCGAACGGCGACGGAACGCCGTCAGCGACTGGATGTCTTTGGTGATGTCTAGCATGCAAACGCAGGCCTCGCCTTAGAATATAGCACCTTTTTAGGTGCCTTCGAAACTGCGCCAACCTCTTTCCGCTCCGCCGCGCCGGGCGGTATACTCGCTATTCTCGGAGAATCCAATCCGATATGCGACTACGCACCTTTCCGGTTTTTCTGGCCTTCCTGGCAATGGGTTTTGCCGACGCCGTGGGACCATTCGTGAGCCTGGCCAAGAACGAGTTTCAACTCAGCAACGCGGCGGCCTCGCTCATCCCCTTCGTGGGATTCGTCATGTTCGGGTTGCTTTCGATCCCCATGGGCGTCTATCAGGACAAGCGCGGCAAGAAGTTCGTGCTGATGCTGGGGCTGCTGGTGGCATTGGTCGGGCTGCTGAATGCCGCCTTCGGACTCACTTCGTTCGCGCGCTTCCTGCTGACCGTGCTGCTGGTGGGCGCCGGCGCGGCTATCTTGCAGGTTTCGGGCAACCCGATTATGCGGGATGTCTCCGATGAAGGGAAATATGCGCGGAACCTTTCGCTGGCGCAATTCGTGAAGGCAATCGGGTCGCTATCGGGACCCATGATCCCGGTGATAGCGGCTAAGTATTTCGGCGCAAGTTGGAAGGTCATTTTCCCCATTTATGCAGTGGCGCTGGTGGTGGCGGTAGTGGCGGTCGCGGGCTTGCGCGTAGAGGAGAAGAAGAGCGAGCATCATGCCGCCACGCTGCGGTCCTGCCTGGCGCTGCTGTCGAACGGCTACGTGCTGATGATGGTGGCCGCGATCTTCTTCTATGTGGGCGCGGAAGTAAGCGTGAGCGCCGGAATCCCGCTGTATCTGAAAGAACGCTTCGACATCGACATTAATAAGGTGGGGCTGCTGGGCACCGGGCTGTTCTTCACCGCGCTCACGATCGGGCGATTTTCCGGCGGAGTGATTTTGAATTGGATCGCGCCGCGCAAATTCTTCCTGGTTACTTGCGGCGTATCGGTGGTTGCACTGTTGGGCTTGTTCGTTCCCGACCGCACGCTCGCGGTGGCCAGCTTCTTTGTGGCGGGACTGGGCTTCGCGAACATCTTCCCGCTGGTATTCGCGATTGCGGTGGAGGCCATGCCGGAACATACCAACGAGCTATCGGGATTGATGGTGACGGCGATTCTGGGCGGTGCGTGCCTGCCGCCGTTGATGGGGCTGGTGGCCGATCATAGCTCCGTACAGCTTAGCTTTCTGGTGCCCCTGGCGGCTATCTTATATATCACGTGGACCGCGCTCTCCAACCGGCGAGCGGCGCTGGAATAAAATCATGCTGCCAAACATTAACGCCAATCGCATCGTAATGACACTGGATGCGGGCGGCACTAACTTCGTTTTCTCGGCGATGCAGGCGAACCATCCGGTGGTTGATAGCTTCGCGCTGCCGGCGAACGCGGATAATCTGGAGCGCTCGCTGGCCAATATCGTGGCAGGCTTCCGCAGAGTGCAGGGCGAACTTCCGGCGCCGCCGGTGGCGATCAGCTTCGCCTTTCCGGCCCCGGCGGATTATTTCAATGGGATCATCGTGAGCCCGGGAAATTTGCCGGCTTACCGCGACGTGGCGCTGGGACCGATGCTTGAAGATCAATTTGGCCTGCCCACGTTTATCAATAACGACGGCGACCTGTTCGCTTATGGCGAAGCGACCGCCGGATTCCTGCCCTATGTCAACGGGTTGCTTGAAAAGGCCGGCAGTCCGAAGCGCTATCGCAACCTGTTCGGCGTGACACTGGGCACCGGGTTCGGCGGCGGCATCGTGCGCGACGGCGCGTTGTTCATCGGCGATAACTCAGTGGCCGGCGAGATCTGGCTGGCGCGGCACAAACTGGAGCGCGACACGAACGCCGAGGAGGGAGCGTCGATTCGTGCGGTACGGCGGGTGTATGCGGCTCAATCCGGGCTGCGGTTGGAGGATGCCCCGGAGCCGAAAGTGATTTATGAAATCGCGGAAGGGAACGCGGCCGGCGATCGCGCGGCGGCGCACGAAGCGTTTCGCCGCATGGGGGAAGTAGCCGGCGATGCCATCGCGCAGGCTATCACGCTGTTGGACGGTCTAGTGGTAGTCGGAGGCGGCATCGCGGGCGCGCATCGGCAGTTCCTGCCCGCCATCGTGGATGAAATGAACGGCACGTATCGAGCGCCCGACGGAGTCCGCTTTCCGCGGTTGGCGCAGCGCGCGTTCAATCTGGAAGATCCGGTGCAGTTGGAAGCGTTCCTAAGGGGTTCGACGAAGGAGCTGACCGTCCCCGGCGGGTCGCGCAAGGTAACATTCGATGGATTGCAGCGTACGGGAGTGGGTATCTCACGGCTGGGGACCAGCGAAGCTACGGCCATCGGGGCGTATGCTTTCGCGTTGAAAACTCTCGACGGAAGGACATAACGATGCGGCGTGTGACGTTACTGATGCTTATGGCATGGTCCGCGATGCAGGCCCAACAATATACACTGGGCGTGGGCGTTTATCCCGGCGATCCCAGGGAAAACTTCGCGCCGGTTATGCATTTGGATCGGACCTATCGCAATCTGGCATTGCATCGGCCGGTTTACCAATCCAGCAGCTACGATTACAATCTGACTGCGCAGTTAATCGCCGATGGCATTAAGGACACGAAGCTGCCGCGTTGGGTGACAGTCTCTACCAGCGAGCAGGGCGAACTGAAGAAGAACGAGCGCGAATGGCTGCTGGACCACAACTGGGTAACTGCGGTGAGCCTGAAGGGCGCGGGCGGATGGGTACAGATCGAATTGGCGGGCGGCGATGCTCCGCGCGAGGTAGATCGCGTGGATATCGATGCGCGGGTGAGAGTAGGACAGGCCTCCGGGCTGTCGGCGGGCTGGACGGCAGCGGTCTCCGGCTCGGACGATGGGCAGACATGGAAGGAACTGGGCCGCGCGACCGGTGCGGACCGTCCGGTGCGCGAATTCAAACCATCGGTCGCGCTCACAGCGGCGTCGCATAGCCGCTTCTATCGCGTGACTCTGGATGCCCCCAGTGCGATGGGTTGGCAGGTCGGCGAAGTGGCTTTCTTCGACCAAAATCGCCGCGTGGAAGCGGGCGGCCCATACGACTTCACCAGCGCCTGGAAAAGCGCGGGAACAGGCGAGGAATCGGTTTATGTCGATCTGGGCGCCGTGTGTACGTTCGATCGAGTGACTCTCTCTTGGATCCGCCGCGCTGCGGAGGGCGCGCTTCAAGTGTCGGACGATGCCGCAAATTGGAAGACGCTCCAGCCCATCGCCGACGATATAAAACTGGCGAACCCAACCCGAGGGCGCTACGTGCGGCTGCTGTTGAGCAAGGCGGCCACGCCCGAGGGCTATATCCTCAGTGAGATGGAAGTGTACGGCCGCGGCGGACCGCTCCCTCACGGTCGCGGCTCGGTGGATCGCGGCTCGGTGGATCGCGGCTCGGTAGATCGCGGCTCGGCAAGCCTGCCGGGCGGCGCATGGCGGATCCAGCGCGATTCTCTGGTCAGCGCGGATGGTGCGGCGATCTCGAAGCCCGGTTTCCAAGACGGGGACTGGCTGGTCGCCACCGTTCCCGGCACCGTACTGACGAGTTACTACAATGCGGGTGCGTTGCCCGATCCGAACTATGGCGACAATCAGCTCGCGATTTCCGACTCCTTTTTCTACGCGGATTTCTGGTATCGCAGCGAGTTTGTCATTCCTCCCGTTGCGCCGGGCAAGCACCTATGGCTCAACTTCGGCGGCGTTAACTGGAAGGCGGATGTCTTTTTCAATGGCGAGAAGCTCGGACGCATCGAAGGCGGTTTCATGCGCGGCCGTTTCGATATAACAAGCCTGGTGCATGCCGGCCAGAAAAACGCCCTGGCTGTGCGGGTGGAGAAGAATGCCACGCCCGGGAGCGTAAAGGAGAAGACTTTCGACAATCCGGATAAGAACGGCGGCGCGCTCGGCGCGGATAACCCGACTTATCACGCGTCCATCGGTTGGGATTGGATTCCTACCATTCGGGGGCGCAACACAGGTATCTGGAACAATGTGTATCTGGCAACGACTGGCCCGGTCACTATTGAAGACCCGTTCGTCACCAGCACGGTGGGCCAAGGTGCGGATGTCGCAATCGAAGCGACTCTGCGGAATCATGAGTCACACGCCGTCGCGGGAACACTGCATGGACACTTCGGCGAGATGGCATTCGACGAGCCTGTCTCCCTGCAAGCTTCAGGCAGTCAGACTGTCAAGCACGCATTACATCTGACTAATCCCAAGCTGTGGTGGCCGAACGGCTACGGCGACCCTAGCCTTTATCTCGTAGACTTGAGACTCGAAACCGCGGACCATGATGTCTCGGACACGAAAACCTTCCAGGCCGGCGTGCGGCAATTCACTTACAGCGAAGACGGCGGCGCGCTGAAGATATGGATCAACGGACGGCGCTTCATCCCGCTGGGCGGCAACTGGGGCTTCAGCGAATCGATGCTGCGCTACCGCGCGCGCGAATACGATGCGGCTGTGCGCTACCACCGCGACATGCACTTCACCATGATCCGCAATTGGGTTGGGCAGATCGGCGAAGACGCATTCTACGAGGCCTGCGACCGGCAGGGCATCGTCGTTTGGCAGGATTTCTGGCTGGCCAATCCCTACGACGGCCCCGATCCGGACGATAACGATTTATTCATGCGCAACGTGAAGGACACGGTGCTGCGCATTCGCAGCCATCCTTCGATCGGCTTGTACTGCGGGCGCAACGAAGGCTATCCTCCAAAGCCCCTGGAGGCCGGCATCCGGCAAACGCTTGCGGAATTGCATCCGGGGATTCAATATATTTCCAGCTCGGCGGACGACGTGGTAAGCGGACACGGGCCGTACCGCGCGATGCCGTTGAAGAGCTATTTCGCGCAGCGCCCCATGCCCAAGTTTCATAGCGAGATGGGCATGCCGAATATCGTGAGCATGGACAGCTTGCGCGCCATGATGCCCGAATCGGCCATGTGGCCGCAGGGGCGTATGTGGGGTCTGCACGATTTCTCGCTCAATGGCGCGCAGGGCGGCGCGTCATTCATCGACCGCATCGCCAAGAGCTATGGAGGCGCGGACAACGTGGCGGATTGGGTGCGCCTCGCGCAATATGTCAACTATGAAGGCTACCGGGCGATGTTCGAGGCGCAGGGCAAGAACCGTATGGGCCTGTTGATCTGGATGAGCCATCCGACATGGCCGTCGTTCGTTTGGCAGACTTACGACTATTACCTGGAGCCAACCGCCGGGTACTTTGGTGCGAAGAAGGCTTGCGAGCCGTTGCATATACAGTGGAACCCGGTGACCGACGATGTGGAAGTGGTCAATTACAGTGCGGGCGATGCGCGCGGACTCACAGCGAGCGTCCAATTGCTGAACATGGATGGCGCCGTGAAGTGGGATAAGTCCGCGGCCGTGGATAGCAGCGAGGACAGCGTGGCGTCGCCCATTCGCATCGAATATCCGGACGGGCTGACTCCGGTGCATTTCATCCGGCTGAAGCTTGCGCGCGGCGGCCAGCCGATTTCGGAGAACTTCTATTGGCGGGGTTTGGAGGAGTATAATTACCGGGCACTGCGCGACTTGCCGATGGTGGAGATAGAAGCCGACACGCGCGCCGAGCGGCGGGGAGATCGCTGGCTGTTGACCACTACTGTGCGCAATCCCGCCAAGACTCCCGCGCTGATGGTCAAGCTTAAGGCAGTGCGGGAGAAGAGCGGCGACCGAATTCTACCGGCGATTTACAGCGACAATTTTGTTGCGCTGATGCCAGGGGAGCAGCGCACTATCCGGACGGAAGTCGAAGAGGCCGACACTCGCGGGGAGAAGCCTAAGATTGTAATTGAGTGATTGGGAGGCTACAACTGCTTCAGGACCTCGGTCAGCACGGCGCCTAACACGTCGAAACTGTGGACGGCCAATTTGTCCATGGTATCCTCCGGCGTGTGCCAGTAAGTCTTCTTGGAGGTATCGAAGTCGATCAGATCCACGGCGTTGACGCCCAGCTTGACGAACGGCATATGATCGTCGTCGGTGGCGCCTTCGGCAGTGTCGAAATACTTGCCGTAGCCCGAGCGCTCGGCTGTGTTCCAAATGAGCTTGCGCAGCGCGGGCGAGGAGTTCTCCTCGTTCATGACATGCAAATCCTTGCCGCCGATCATATCCACGTTGATCAGCGCCTTGATCCGGCCCAGCGTGCCATCGGCGGCCCAGCGCGCGGCCAAGTGCCGGCTGCCATACAGGCTGTCGGAGTCGGACCATTGCCCGAAGGCTTCTTCGCCATCGAACCAGACCAGGTAGATATCGTCGTTGTGCGGCATGCCTTGGAGCGTTTCGGCCATCTCCAGCAGGAACGCGGTGGACGAGCCGCCGTCGTCCGCGCCCACGAAGCGCATACCGGCCATCTTCTTGGTGTCGTAGTGTCCGGTGAGCACTACGGCGCGGCCGGACTTACCCGGAAAGCGCGCGATGATGTTGACCATGGGGACCGAACCGATCGGCGTGTTGCCCGTGAAACTATCCGGGATAACCTCGCATCCGCGCACCAGCTTCAACTGCGACACAATGTACGCGCGCAGATTGCGCAGGGCAGCCGACCCCGGCGGGCGCGGTCCGAAAGAGACGGCCTTGCGGGCGTAGTCCATGGCGTGCGCGCCGCTGAATTCGCGGCCCTGCGCGGCCAGCGCCAGCCATCCTGCGGCCAGAATCAGCGCGATGGGAACGATTTTTTTGCGGTGCATATATAGCCCAGCGTGAAGTTGCGGTCCCTGTCCAGAAAATCCAAATACGGGATCAAGAGCGCTGGCGGAACCAGCAACAAGGCGGCGGGAATGAAGCCGAGCCAGCGGATGCCGCCTGTAAAGAATTGTAGCCCGTTCAGCAGGCGGCGGGCCAGCAGGCGGAAATATCCTCCCACTGGACTGATCTCGATATCGACCATGCCGGCGTTCTCCAGAAGATATTGCATGCCGTGCCGCGTGAAGCGGAAGAAATCGTGCGGCGACTGGTGCACTTCCCACTCGTGCGGCACAACGGCGAGGAGCGGGGCGGCGGGCGCGAGCGTGCGCGCAATCTCGCGCAGGACGGATTCGGGCTGGCGCACGTGCTCCAGAGTGACGATATTGATGGCGGCATCGAAGCACCCGGAGGCGAACGGTAGACGCGTAAGATCGGCCACGGCGTGCAGGCGGCTGTAGTTCCAGGCGCTGTCGCCCACGGCCAGGTCCACGCCGCAATAGCGCTGTCGGGTGAAGTAGCGGGCGTGGCGGACTTCGCCCGCACCGGCATCCAGAACGCGCGCACCCGCCGGCAGGCTAGCCGCGAAGGTGGATACGGCATGCTCGATGGCGGCTTCAAAATGCAGGATGCGGCGGCTCAGCCAGGCAGGCAGGCGATCCACGATGGCGGTATAGCTCATGCCGCCTTGCGCGCCTCGATCATGATGGTCGATCCCGCGTGGCAAGCGGCTTCCAGCAGCGTGAATGGAAGGGCGGCGGCCAGCAAACTGAAATATGCAAGATCCTTGAGAAGCTTGGCGGACGGCGTTTCAGAGCGACCGCGCACACGGCGCGCCATAGGATCGAGCGCGGGCGCCAGGCTGGTGGCGAGTCCCGCGGGGTTGTCGCGCAAGGAAAAATACTTGCGGCGGAGCACTTCGAAGCCGGTGGCGGCCAAGAGCGCCTCCAGGTCGCGGGTGCGAAAGTCGGTGAGATGGCGGGGCGCATCCACGCCGTTCCAGCGTGCGCCCAGCAGACGGAACTGCCAACAGGCGGCGTTGGGAACTTGCACGATCAAGCGGCCCTCGGGTTTCAGCAGGGCGTGCGCGGCTGCCAGATAGGCGCGCGGATCGTAGACGTGCTCCAGCACGTGAAACATGGTGACCCCGGCGCATGAACCGGGGCCCAGCGGCGCTTGCGCCAGATCGCCGCAGAGCACAGGCACGCCATTGGTATGCCAGGCGAGCGCCGCGGCTTCCGGAGAAGATTCCAGGCCGATAGCCGCGAAGCCCCGTTCGCGCAACAAGCGTGGAAACAAGCCGCCGCCGCAGCCCACATCCAGCACCGGACCGGATTCGACGGACTCGGCCAGCGCGCGGGTGGCAAACCGCACGTGATCGCGGAGCACCAGCCGCCTGTAGCGTTCTTCCAGTGTGGCTGCCAGGCTGCCATCCGGCTCGTACCAATAATGGGCGGGGTAATAGCGCGGCAGATCTTCGGGAGCGGGCACTGGCGTCAGGCGCATCAGTCCGCAGCCTTCGCAAGCGACTACCTGAAACTCGCGTTGCGTGGTTCCGTACAAGCGGTCGGTGGCCCTGCATCGCGGACGGAACGCGGCGTGGCCGCACACCAGGCAGGCTATCATTTTCGAAACAGGAGATTCACGGGGGTACTGTTGTATTATAGCGTTCAGGGGCTGCATCGAGGTTATGAGTTCCGTCGGCGAAGCGTTGCGCCGGGAACGTCTGCGGAAGGACTTGAGCCTGGAGCAGATCTCCCGCGAAACCAAGATCTCCACCCGCCTGCTGGAAGCCATCGAAGACGATCGGTTCGATTTGTTGCCCGGCGGCGTGTTCGCGAAGAGCTTTGTGCGGCAGTACGCCCGATTTTTGGGTTTGGACGAAGAGGAAATGGCCGCCGAAATGGACAGGGTCGTCAACGTCGTAGGGGACCTACCCAGCTTCACGGGCACGCCGCACGAGCCGGTTTTCAAAGTGCCGCGGGTGGCCGAATGGGAGGGCATGGGCCGCCCGAACTCTTCGGTATTGCCCGCGTTGGCGCTAGTGGTGGCGGTGATGCTGGTCTGTTCGGCGGTGTATGCATGGTGGCAGCGCAGCCGCCGGCCGGCCCCGGTTACGCCGCCAATGGCCATCGCACAAAAGGCGCCCGCGCCGGCTAAGCCGCCCGAACCCTCGCCCGTTACGCCGGCGGTAGCGACCAATCCCGAAACAGCACCAAAGACCGATGTTTCCGCACCGCCGCCCACGCCGCCGCAGGAAGCTGTCCCGGCGCCGCTCGAAACCGCCAATCCCGCAGCTACTTTGCAGGTCTCTCTGACCGCGGACGCCGACGACTGGGTGAGGGTGGCGACCGACGGCAAGGTGGTGATGAGCGATGTGCTGCGCTCCGGCCAGGTGAAGACGTTCGCGGCAGTGGAGGCTCTGCGCATCCGCATCGGCGATGCGGGCAGCTTGCAAATGACGGTGAATGGCAAGCCCGCGGGGCCGCTGGGTCCGAAGGGGCAAGTGCGCAACGTGGAAGTAACCCGCGACGGGGTTCACATCCTGCCGCCGCCACCCAAGCCCGCGCCCGCCGCACCGGCGCCGGAACCGCTCTGACGCATGGCCATCTGTTTCTTGCGTTTCTCGGTCAGCAACAATTCGCGCCGGCGTCGCCTCTTGATGCGGCTGTCGATCTTGCGCCAAAACTTGCGGAAGTAACTGAACGCCGAGAGCATGGCGAACACCACCACGCCCCACATGAGCACCATTCCCGGCAGCACCAGTACCGGGTAGCGGATACTCAGCAGCAGGCAGGAAATGGCGGCAACTTGCGATACCATCTTGGTCTTGCCAAGGTCGCTGGCTTTGATGGTGTAGCCTTCCGCGGCGGCGATGGCGCGCAGGCCGGAGACGGCGAATTCGCGCCCTACGATCAGGATCACCATCCAAGCCGGCACCGCGCGCTCCTGCACCAAGGCGATCAGCGCCGACGAGACTAGTAGTTTATCGGCGATCGGATCGAGCAGCGTGCCGATGGTGGTGATCTGACGCCAGCGGCGCGCCAGGTAACCGTCCAGCAGGTCGGTGCTGGCGGCGACGAGGAAGATGGCCAGGGCCAGCCAGACGTTGGTGATGGTGGCGCCGCGGAAGTGCAGCGCCACGCGCTCCTGGACCAGCGCGGCGACCAGCAACGGGACGAAGAAGATCCGCAAGATTGTGAGCAGGTTCGGGATATTCATCGTTCATCCCAACTATAATGCTTCCGGGGGTGGGGGGCAACTGGGGCGGGTTTGGGGGCTTTGGCGGGCATTGAAATAGGAAATCGGACATCCGACATTCCGCACTCAGCACAAGTCTTGTGATAATGGATCGAGGGATTCCTACGCTATACCAGGTGAAAGACCTCTCGCCCGGGCAGAAGCGGGCGGCCGAGATATTGCTTGGCCACGCCGTTTCGGAAGGCGAGGCAGTAAGCATCAAGAGCCTCGGTCTCACGACAATCATTCCTTCCAAACTTTCGCCCGAAGGCGTAGATTGCGATCTGGAGAAGCGTCTTGGCAATGCCTATCGGCCAGAGGTCGGCGAATAGGAGGAAGAGGCGGCCGTCAACGAAGCGTTGCAATCCACCCGGCCGAACTACAGGCCGGCCGGTTGAGGATTGTCCTTGACGCGACTGTCTTGGTCCGTGCGCATCCTCGCAGTCACTCTTACCGGGCGAAAACTGCTGGCCTTTTTGCTTGAAGGTCGTCACTCACTGCTCCCCTCACATGAAATCATTGTCGAAACGATTGAGGTGCTCCGCTGTCCGCGATTGCAAAAGCTCTTATGCGCTTGCGGAGGGCGAACTCTACGACTACGCGCAGTTTCCAAGAGGTATGCCAAACAGTCGTAATTTAAGCATCCTTACCACGCTCCCTTTGCGCGATCCCAACGATCTCGATGTGATGCAAACTGCCGAACGCGGGGAAGCAGATGTGCTCTGTCGCAATGATCGCGATTCCCCACGAGGCAGGCATTGTTGCATTCTGTGCAGCGCGGGGCTTCGTGGTGTGCACTGGAGTTGCATGAAGCAGGAAGACCTCAGCCGATCGCGTGGATCGCGGTCTGGTAGGATATTAATAGCCGCTGGCAGAAGAGGACCCTCATGGCTGAAACTGTCAATACGCGCGTGACGCGGCTGGAATACCTGATGGGGGTGCTGGCGGAGAAGCAGGCCAGGCTCGATGACGCGCTGGTAGCGCTCACGGATGCGCAGATCAAGACCGAGGAGCGCTTCCGCGAGACGGACCAGCGCTTCCGCGATACCGACGCCCGCATAGAAAAACTGGTGGTGGCGATCGTGGAATTCCTGCGGAACAAGCCTTAGTAATCAACCGTGGCCGCCCAACCGGAAATCAACCTTGAAAATCGGCGAAAGTCGGCTTTGTCAGTTTGGCTGTCCCAAAAACCTGGTGGATAACGAAGTCATGATGGGCCAGCTATGTCGCGCGGACACGAGCTGACGTCGCATCCGGGCCAGGCCTGCAAGTATTTTAAAAAGATGAAACGGGAGAGTGCAGACCTGTTCTTGCAGCCGGGAAGGGGAAATGGCGTGGGAGCCGCCAGTTCCAGCGCCAGCTCATTTTTCACATTATGCTGTAATATCGGGTATGCGGTTCGTGGCCGGCAGCCCTATCCTACTGGTTGCCACAGCATCGGCTTTACTTGCTCAGCCCGCGCCGGTTCCCGTTGCCTCCGACTCCTTCGAGACGCAGATCCGCCCCCTGTTCGCCGAGAAGTGCTATGCCTGTCACACCGACGCGCGCATGGGCGGGCTGCAACTCGACTCCCGTGAGCACTTCCTCAAAGGCGGGAAGTCCGGCCCCGTCGCCGTTCCTGGCGATCCCGACGCAAGCCTTCTGGTGAAAGCTCTGCGTTACGACGGGAACCCCAAGATGCCGCCCACCGGCAAACTGGCCGCCGGTCAGATCGCGGCTGTCGAAGCCTGGGTTAAAGCTGGCGCGGTGTGGCCGCAGAATGAGAAATCCGCCCTTAAATCGCCGCCTTACAACATCACCGCGGAGCAGCGCGCGTTCTGGTCCTTTGAACAAGTTAAGCCCGCGGCTCCGCCGGAGGTGAAGGATGCCCAGTGGGCCCGCACGGAGATTGACCGTTTCATCGCGGCAAAGCTCGAGGCGCGCGGACTGCGTCCCGTCCGCCCCACCTACCGGCGCACCCTCATTCGGCGTGCTACCAACGATCTGACCGGCCTGCCGCCCACCGCCGAAGAGGTCGATGCGTTTGAAAGGGATCGGTCGCCCGATGCGTTTGCCAAAGTCATCGATCGCCTGCTGGCCTCGCCGCGCTATGGCGAGCGCTGGGGACGTCTCTGGCTGGATGTCGCCCGCTACTCCGACGACCAGCTCGACTCGGAGCGCGACCACCCCTATCCGGCCTCCTTCCGCTATCGCGATTGGGTGATTCAGGCCATTCAGAACGATATGCCCTACGACGTTTTCGTGAAAGCCCAAATCGCCGGCGACCAGCTTCCGGATCGCGAGAAATACGAAGCAGGCCTGGGCTTCTATGCCTTGAGCCCCGAGATGCAGGACGATCGCGTGGACGCCACCACGCGCGCCTTCCTGGGCCTCACGGTGGCCTGCGCGCAATGTCACGATCATAAGTACGATCCCATTCCCACTCGCGATTTCTACTCTCTGATGGGCATCTTCCGCAACACGGACCTGCGGGAGATTCCTCTTGCTCCCAAGGATACCGTCGATGCGTATAAAGCGCAGGACGCCCTCATTCAGGCAAAAGAGAAAGAACTTAAGGAGTACGTCGACGCTCAATCCGCGCAGTTGGGTCTCATCCTCGCTTCCGAGACTGCGCGGTATCTGCTCACCTCCGGTCATCTCGATGTTGCGGACACAGCCGACGGCCCCGCACTTGATCCGGAAACGCTCGCCCGTTGGACGAAGTATTTGGCCGATCCCGAAAAACAACACCCTTTCCTGAAGGAGTGGTACGCCGCCACCACGCACGATCGGCGTGCGAAGGCGGCCACGGAATTCCAGGTCCAAGTGCTGGCCGTCATCGCCGAGAAGGCGCATGTCGACGACGAAAACCACGTCCGCCTGGGACTCAATCCCACTCGCGACGATCTCTCGAAAGCGAATCTCGTCTCGCTAGACCGCGCCAAGTTCGGCCTCTGGGAAGATATGCTTGGCGATCACGGGGTCCTGCACTACGGAGACTCAACCAAGGATAAGGACAAAATCGACCGTTTTCTGTCGGGCGTTTGGCTCGATCGCCTCACCCAGCTTCGCGCGCAATTGGCGGCGCTGAAGAAGGATCTGCCGCCTGCCTATCCCGTGCTGCAAACCATTGCCGACAAGGAGAAGCCCGAGGAGCAACATGTTTGGATTCGCGGCGATCAGAACAATCCCGGCGACCTCGCTCCGCCGCACTTCCTTTCCATCCTGTCACCCGCCGCACCGCAAATCTTCAAGCGCGGCAAAGAGCGGCTGGAACTCGCCGAAGCTATCGCCAGCCCGGCCAATCCGCTGACTGCCCGCGTGATTGTCAACCGCGTCTGGCAGCAGCACTTCGGATCCGGCCTGGTGCGCACGCCGAGCAACTTCGGCGCGCAGGGCGACCGCCCTTCACACCCCGAACTGCTGGACTATCTCGCCGGCCGGTTTGTGCGCGAAGGCTGGTCGCTTAAGAAACTTCACCGCGAAATCATGCTGACCGACGTCTATGCGTTGAGCGACGACCTGTCCAGCCGCAACTATGCCGAAGACCCCGACAATTGCCTGCTTTGGCGATACAACCGCCGACGCCTCGACGCCGAGTCGCTCCGCGATTCTATACTGTACGTGTCGGGCAAGCTCGATTTGCATGCGGGCGGCCCTGCCATCCGGCTCGACAAAGAAAATAACCGGCGCACAGTTTACGCCTACATTTCCCGCCGCCAACTCGATCCCATGCTTGCGCTATTCGATTTTCCGAATCCGAACAGCACCAGTGAGCAGCGCCTGCAAACCACGGTCCCGCTGCAGAAGCTTTTCTTCATGAACAGTTCGTTCATCATGGACCAGTCCACCGCGCTCGCCGCGCGCGTGGCTGCCAGTGCGTCGAGTGACGACCAGCGCATCTCGACCGCTTACCGTTTCGTTCTACAGCGCGATCCCACGCTCGAAGAGCGGCGGCTTGCCCGCGAATTCATCCGCGGAAACGCGAGCGCGTGGCCCGCATACGCCCAGGTTCTGCTAAGTTCCAATGAGTTCACTTACATAAACTAAGGGAAGGCAAGATGACCTTTAAGCCATCGCGACGGCAAATACTCCGCACCATGGGGACGGGCTTCGGCATGGCCGGACTCGCCGGTATTCTGAATGCATCGCGAACGGCCGGCTCAAAGACTCTACCCGGCGCGGCCGCTCCCATGGCCCCCAAGGCCCCCCACTTCGCGCCTTCGGCCAAACACGTGATCTTCCTCTTTCTCAACGGCGGTCCCTCCCAGGTGGACACGTTCGATCCCAAGCCGATGCTGCAGAAGTACAGTGGCCAGCCCATCCCCAGCGGCAACCTGCTGAGTGAGCGCAAGACCGGCAATCTGCTCGGCTCGCCTTTCAACTTCCGCCGCTGCGGCAAGAGCGGCATCGAGATCAGTGAGATTTTCCCCAAGCTGGGAGACTCGATTGACGACGTCTGCGTGATTCGCTCGATGTACACGGAGATCCCGAACCATGAGCCATCGCTCTTCCTGATGAACTGCGGCCATCGCGTTCCCGGCCGTCCGTCAATGGGTTCTTGGCTGACTTACGGCCTCGGCTCGGAGAACCAGAACCTGCCCGGCTTTGTGGTCTTGTGCCCGGGTTACCCCATCGTGGGCGCGCAACTGTGGAGTTCCACGTTCCTTCCGGCTATCTACCAGGGCACTTACATACCGAACAGCGAGAAGACTCCCGACAAACTGATCCGCTATATTCGCAATCCATCGACGCCACTGCCCGAGCAACGGCGCGCGCTGGATCTGTTGCGCCAGTTGAATCTGATCGAAGAGAAGCGCGAAGGCGAAGATAGCCAGCTTGAAAGCAGCATTCAGGCGGCTGAAATAGCCTATCGGATGCAAAGCGAGGCGCCGGAGGTGTTCGATATCGCCAAAGAGCCTGAAGCTGTCCGCGGCCGTTACGGCGATCATGACTTCGGGCGCGGTTGTCTGATGGCCCGCCGCCTGGTGGAGCGCGGCGTGCGCATGGTGCAGGTCTATTACGGAAATGGCCAGCCGTGGGATAACCACGACGACATCCTCATCCATCGCAAGCTGGCCAAGGAGGCCGACGGCCCTATCGCGGCGTTACTGGCCGATCTCAAAGCTAGTGGCCTGCTAAAGGAAACGCTGGTGATCGTCGGCGGCGAATTCGGGCGTACGCCGGTTCTTGAAGTCAGCGGCCTGGTGAAAGTGCAAAACGGACGCGATCACAATAGTCACGGCTTCTCGACGCTGCTGGCGGGTGGCGGAGTCAAGGGCGGCACGACCTATGGCAACACCGATGAGTTCGGCTTCAAGGCGGTGGAAAATCCCGTGCATATTCACGACCTGCACGCCACCGTTCTTCACGCAATGGGCATCGATCACACCAGATTGACCTACCGCTATAGCGGTCGCGACTTTCGCCTGACCGATGTCGCCGGCAATGTGGTGCACGAGATTTTGGCCTGAGCCGGGAAGCTTAACGTCGGAGGCTGGTAGGATATTAGCAGGCGCTGGAAGAGGGCTTATGCCTGAAAACGAACCTATTAGGCGGTTAGAACACCTGATGGGAGTACTGGCGGAAAAACAGGTTAGGCTAGACGGCGTACTGGGGCGGCTAAGGGGGGCGCAGATCAAGACCGAGGAACAATTCCGCGACACGGACTGGCTGTCCTGCGCAACCGACGAGCGCTCCCGAGATCTGGATGCGCGCGTAGAAAGGCTGGTGGTGGCGATCGGGGAGTTCCTGCGGAACAAGCTTCAGTAATCAGCTCGAGGCCGAGGCCTCCAACCAGCCGTGTTATCCTTAACAGGGTACTTTCTTCCCGGAAATCAACCTTGAAAATCGGCTTTGTCAGTTTGGGCTGTCCCAAAAACCTGGTGGATAGCGAAGTCATGATGGGCCAGCTTGTGTCGCGCGGACACGAGCTGACGCCGCATCCCGACCAGGCCGACGTGTTGGTGGTGAACACCTGCAGCTTCATCGATCCCGCCAAGCAGGAATCCGTCGATACCATTTTGGAGATGGCCGAATACAAGAGGATCGGCCGCGCCAAGAAGCTGATCGTGGCCGGTTGCTTGGTGGAGCGCTATCGCGGCGACATCCGGAGGGACATGCCCGAGGTGGATGCGCTCATCGGCACCAACGAACTCGACCGCATCGCGGCCCTCTGCGAAGGCTGGGCGGACGATGCGGCCCCGGACCCCGCGCCCGCATATCTCTACCACGATCTCACGCCGCGCGTGCTGGCCACGCCGGGCCACTACGCGTATATCAAGATCGCGGAAGGTTGCGACCATCCCTGCACGTTTTGCGTGATCCCGCAGTATCGCGGCAAGTTTCGCAGCCGGCGTTTCGAGTCCGTGATCGCGGAAGCCACGCGCCTGTTCCAGCAGGGCGTACGGGAGGTCAACCTCATCGGGCAGGACACCACCTGCTTCGGCGAAGACTTAGGCATCCCGGACGGCCTGGCGCACCTGTTGGCGCGGCTGGCGCAAATCGAAACGCCGCGCGAGAAGTGGATCCGGTTTCTGTACGCCTATCCCAACAAGGTGACCCAGAAGCTGCTCGACACCATAGCGGCGCACGATGCACTGGTGAAATATATCGACATGCCGCTGCAGCACTCCAGCGCGGCGGTGTTGAAGCGCATGAAGCGCGGTGCATCCGGCGACATCTTTTTGAAGCTGATCGACCGTATCCGCCGCACCATTCCGGGCGTGGCCATCCGCACCAGCTTCATCGTGGGCTTTCCCGGCGAGACCGATCGGGATTTCGAGGAGCTGTGCAGTTTCGTGAAGGCCGCGGGCTTCGACCGCTTGGGCGTGTTCTCGTATTCCGATGAAGACACCAGCGACAGCTACGCGCTGGACGGCAAGGTGGACGCGCGCACCATTTACAATCGCAAGCGCCATTTGATGGCGGTGCAGCGCAAGGTGGCGCGCGCCCGCAACCGCAAGCTAGTGGGGTCGGAGGCGACCGTGCTGGTGTCCGGCTTATCGCCGGAAACCGATCTGTTGTGGGAGGGGCGCATGCCCACGCAGGCGCCGGAGATCGACGGCGTCACATTGATCAATGATTTCGAGGGCGAGGAACCACGAACTGGGCAGATGCGCAGGCTGCGCATCACCGAAGCGCACGATTACGATCTGGTGGGGACTTTGCTGGCGAGTGGCGCGAGCGCGGGCGATGGGGCGAGCGGGCGAGGGGGCGATAGAACTCTGGTGCAGATAGCTGTATGAAGTGTCCGATCTGCAAGAAGGAAGTCAAACTGGGCGATCCCGAGATGCCGTTTTGCAGTGAACGGTGCCGGATTATCGATTTGGGCAATTGGGCTTCGGATAAATATGTCATTTCGACTCCGGCGCGGCCCGAGGAGTTACGCGAACAGGAAGAGGATGACGCGAGTTAGTACAGTGCACGCAGTTCCGCCTGCCAAGCCGGCTCAGAGCCGGCTGCGGCCATGATTGGCCGCCCTCCAAGAGTAGCCAATGCGGTCTCTACCTGGTTTGGGTGCGGGTATTCTCCCTCGGCTCCGGGCACGGTTGGTTCTGCCGCGGCGATCGGTACCGCCATCTTGATCGAACATTTTGCCGGATGGAGACCGCTTTGGTTTGGGACGCTCGCCGTAATCGTGACCATGCCCGCTATGTGGGCGGCGGGCGAAACGGCGCGGCAGGCGAAAATCAAAGATCCGCAGTTTGTGGTGGTGGATGAAGTGGTGGGGCAGTGGCTGGCGCTGGCCGGCGCCCGCGCTTTGAATTGGAAAGCGTGGATCGCCGCCTTTGCCCTGTTCCGCCTGTTCGATATTTGGAAGCCATTTCCCGTGCGTCAACTCGAATCGCTGCCCGGCGGCGTGGGCATCGTGGCCGACGATCTGATGGCAGGCCTATATGCCGCACTTGTCTTATTTCTGGCAGGATGGTTCAATCTTTATTGAACATGGCTATTCGTAAATCGGCTGACGGCCGTCCGCAAATCGCGCAAGTCAAGCCAACGGCCGCCATCGCCGGCGGGGACTTTTTCATTCAGGGGAAGGGTTTCGCCAAGACGGACCGCCCGCGCGTGACCATCGGAGACGTGGCCGCCCCGGTGGTGATCGGCTCGGATTCACTGGTGATTGCGCGCGTGCCGGAAGGCGCCGCTGCCGGAGAGTTGGTGGTTGCCAGCGGTAACCAGTCGAGCGAAGCGTGGGCCTGCGATATCGGCTTCCCCGTCGCCGATAACCTGCACCCGGTAGCCAATCCCGCGGTCGATACCTTCGGCAATATTTACACCACCTTCAGCGGATCGCGCGGGCAAAAGGTCGCGGTAGCGGTTTTCAAGATCGATCTGAATTACAACGTGAAGCCGTTCATCAACGAGATGATGAACGCAACGGGTGTCGCCTTCGACAGCCACGGACTGCTGTATGTTTCCAGCCGCCACGATGGCACTGTCTATCAGGTAACGGCCAATGGCAACGCCAGCACGTTCGTGGAGGGCATGGGGGTGGCTACGGGCCTGGCTTTCGACCCCGATGGCAGCCTGTACGTCGGCGACCGCCAGGGGACCATTTTCAAAATCAGCCCCGGCCGCCAGATCTTCGTGTTCGCCACTCTGGAACCTTCCATCGCGGCCTATCATTTTGCGCACGGCCCGGATGGATATCTTTATGTCGCAGGCCCCACCACTTCCAGCTTCGATTGCGTGTATCGCGTGTCGCAAAAAGGCGAGGTGGAAGTGTATTATCGCGGCTTGGGGCGCCCGCAGGGCATGGCTTTCGACGATGAAGGCCGCCTTTACGTGGCGGCTTCGCTGGCCGGCCGCAAGGGTGTGGTGCGCATCAATCCCAACCGTCAGGCGGAGTTGTTCGTATCCGGTCCGGGTATCGTAGGGCTGGCTTTCACGCCATCGCGCTCGCTGGTGCTGGCCACCACCAACGCCCTGTATCGCGCGGATGTGGGGATCAAAGGCAAGCCGTTGTTCTAACCCGAGATGACCGCCGAAATCATCGCAGTCGGCTCCGAGCTGTTGACGCCGCAGCGCGTCGATACCAACTCCCTGTTTCTCACCGAGCAGCTTAACGATCTGGGCGTGGAAGTAGTCACCAAATCCGTCATCGGCGACGACTTGCGCCGCTTGGCGGACGCCGTGCGCCGGGCCGTCTCGCGCTCCGAGGTCGTGGTTCTTTGCGGAGGTCTGGGGCCCACGGAGGACGATCTGACGCGCGACGCGGTGGCCGCGGCGCTCGACCGCAAGGTGATCTACCACCCCGAAATCACCGAGGCGCTGGAGCAACGCTTCGCGCAATTGAAGCGCAAGATGGTGGAAGTCAACAAGCGGCAGGCGTTTGTGGTCGAAGGCGCCGAGATCCTGCCTAACGACCGCGGCACAGCGCCGGGCCAATGGATCGAGGATTCCGGATCGCACGTGATGTTGCTGCCGGGTCCGCCGCACGAAATGAAGGCCATGTTCACGCGGCAATGCCTGCCACGCCTGGCGCGCATCGTGCCCCGGCAGGTGATCCGCACGCTGGTGTTGCGCGTGACGGGGATGCCGGAGTCGGACCTGGATCAACTGATTG
>DATNMW010000114.1:0-3485 GCA_035602155.1 Bryobacteraceae bacterium
CCCGCGGCACCGCCGCCGCCGTCATAGCAAGCAGCGGGCTAGCCGACTGAATGAGTTGCGCCGCTTCGGGAGTTGGCGAGCCACCCAACACATACGCCGAGGCTGGCAGGCCGCCGAGCGTGTCGGCATCGCCGGCTTTCAGCGCGTAAGGTACGCTCACCAGCAATACCCGGGGCAGATCGACCTCACCTGGCACATAGAATTTCACCTGCAACCAGCGTGGCTGGCCCGCGGCAAACAGTTCCACCGGGACTCCTCCGTCCTTCGTCGTGCCAAGCAGGACCTTGTAATTGCCGTTGGCATCAAGCTCGACGTTCTGGTCTTCGCTCCAAAGAGGCGTGCCGCCTTCCTGTTCGCTATATATCCCAAAGGTGGCGCCCACCGGCCCGGTAGGCTGACCCGCGGGAAGGTTCAACGACCCGCCGAAGCTCACGAGTTTGGGAATAGCGGTAACAGTTGCGGCGCTCCGGGTTTGCTGCGCGCTGGCGGCGCCAACGAGGCATAGGATACAAGCAGCGAGTAAACGGGTATTACTTAGTGGGTGCAAGTGACCTCCAAGTCAATGTAGTAAACCACGCGCGATTTATCCCTATCGGGAAGTAATATACACCCAAATGCCCGAGGTGAATCGTATTTGTTGCGTTTTTTTTGCGATTTTCAACAATCATTCGGACGCTAGGAGTTCCAACCATTACGCGGGCGTGCTCGTGGCGCGTACTGACAAAGGTGGATTCAGCCAAGCCCGGAATGGGGCATACTGCCAAATTCCTTCCATGTACGGTCGAAAAACCATCTTGTGGAGGGCGGGCAATCCTGCCTGCAGCCGCCTTTCAGGCGGCCAAAGCCGGCCAAGAAAACCGGCTCGCGGCCAAGATTGGCAGCCCTCCAACAGGATTTCATCGCTATTCCTGGGCCGCAAACCCACCTGACAGTCCTGAAGGCCCGCCCCACATGTTATGCTGGCATGCGGATGTTCAGTCGCCAGCGCCGTAAAGCCCGCTTTCTGTTCGGGTTGTCCGACATCCTTCTTACCTCCCTGGCCTTCGAAGCCGCCTACCAGACGCGCAGCCTGCTGCACCTCGAGCGCAGTTTCTACCTGGTCCTTCCCACCAAGACCCTGGTTCTCGCATTTGCCGTGGCTGCGTGGCTGCTCGCCGGCCTATGGCTGGGCGTCTACGAAAGGCTCGATGCGGGCGACCCGCGCGTGATCCTGCGCGACTCGTTTCGGCAATGCGCGTACGGCGCCGTGGTCCTGGTGCTATTCGAATTCGCCCTCCGCCTGGACCTGAGCCGCCCGTTCCTGGCGCTGTTCACCGTCTACGCGTGGGTATTTCTGTTCTTGTTCCGCCTGTTTTCCGGCCGCTTGGCCGGAGCTATCCGGCGCGAATTCAGCGGACCGCATTTCGTGATGGTGGCGGGCACCGGCGAGCGCGCCCGCAAGCTGGGCGAAGCGCTGGAACAGTCCGCCAATTATGGCATCCGCCTCACAGGCTTTCTTGCGCCGGACGCGTACAATACACTCAGCGAGATTCGCCTGGCATCCACTTACAAGGTCTACCCCATCGGTGAATTGCGGCAACTGCTGCGCAACCGCGTTATCGACGAAGTCATCTTCTCGGTGGGCAGTGAGACACTCGCGCAACTGGAAGACGTCTTCCTGCTCTGCGATGAGGAGGGCGTGCGTACCCGCGTGGCCGTGGATTTCTTCCCGCACGTAAATAGCGAAGTCTACCTGGAGCGCCTGGGATTCACGCCGCTGCTCACGTTCTCGGCTGCCCCCCACGATGAAATCCGGTTGTTGGTGAAGCGCGGCACCGACGTGGCCATCGCGGCCGCTGGCCTGGTGGTCATGCTGCCCTTCATGATCGCCGTGGCGCTAATGGTGCGGCTGACATCTCCCGGACCCGCCATCTTCAAGCAGATCCGCTGCGGATTGAACGGCCGCCGGTTTCTGTTCTACAAGTTCCGGTCCATGTGTGCGGACGCCGAGCGGAGGAAGGCCGAAGTCATGCACCTGAGCACGCGCAAGACCGCCACCAAGATCCCGGAAGATCCCAGGCTGACACGCGTGGGCCGCTACCTGCGCAAGTTCTCGATCGACGAGTGGCCCCAGCTTTGGAACGTGCTGAAGGGCGATATGTCGCTGGTGGGACCGCGGCCCGCCATTCCCGACGAGGTGGAGCAGTATCAAACCTGGCAGCGCCGCCGCCTGCGCATGCGTCCCGGGCTTACCTGTCTGTGGGCCGTGTCCGGTCGCGACAACCTGGACTTCGAAACCTGGATGCGCCTGGATATGCAGTACATTGATAATTGGTCGCTCGCGCTCGATTGGAAAATCATCCTGCGCACGATTCCCCGCGTCCTTACCGGGCACGGAGCGAACTAAGCGGCCAAAAGAGCGAAACATGCATCTGTTACCCACCCAAGACGAAGTCGTCCGCGTGCTGCGCGATACCGGCGCCTTGCGCGACGGCCATTTTGAATACCCCAACGGCCTGCACTCCAACGAGTACCTGCAGGTGCCGCTGGCTATGCGCTACTACCAGCACGCCCGCATGCTCAGCGTGGGGCTGAGCCGCCTGCTGCGCGAGAACGCCGAGATCCGCGCCATGATCCCCGATCTCTCCATTGTCGCGCCGGCCAACGCCGGGTTGCCTGTGGCGTACGGGGTCTGCGAAGCCCTGCGCGCGCGGCAGGTGTACTGGGCGGAACGCGATGACACCGTTCAGCCCATGCGCTTCCGCCAGTTCCTGGAGCAGCACTCCGGCGAACAGGTGGTGCTGGTGGACGATATCCTGCGCTCCGGCCGCAAGCTGAGCGAGATGCAGGAACTGCTGGAATCGCGCGGCGCGCGCGTAGTGGCTCTGGCGGTCGTCATCTATCAGCCGACTCCGCGCACGCGCGATTTCGGTAAATTGCCGCTCTACTATCTGGCCAGGCTGAACGCCAGCTACTACGCCGACGCCGCGCATTGCGATCTGTGCAAGGACGGCGTGCCGGTGCAGAAAGTTTGGGTTTAGAGGCCGCTTAATCCAAGCGTGTCTAGCTCGGCGCATAGCGGCGCCGCAAGGCAAACTTGAACATCATTCGGGCCGTCACGATCAACACCGTGCATCCCGCCAGCAGTTTGACTTCGAATAACCACACGGACCTGACATCGCCCGGTGGAATGAGGGACACGGCAATAGAAACGATCGTCACAACCATACCCATGCTGGCGCTCCACTTGCGTCCGTACTTCCAAGCTGCACCGAACATATAGAGGAACGGAATGAAGTACACAATCACGGTCATATCGACCAGTAACTGATAGCCGACCCGCAAGCTCTCGCCGGCTTGCAGCGCAACGACGAAAACCGTACAGGCGAACCCTTGCACCAGTATGGCCAGATGCGGCGTGCCCCAACGCGGATGCAGGCGCGCGAATGCGGGCGGAAAGTAGCGGTCGATGCCAATGACGAACGGGATGCGCGCGCAGCCGCCGA
>DATNMW010000115.1:0-11843 GCA_035602155.1 Bryobacteraceae bacterium
GGAGAGGGAATGGAAGGCAAGTTATGGCAAGAGAACAAATCACATTGCAGTGCGGCGAGTGTAAGCGCAAGAACTACACCAGCATGAAGAACAAGAAAACCATGACGGAGCGGCTGGAAATGAAGAAATTCTGCCCGTATTGCCGGAAGCACCAGCCACACAAGGAAATCAAGTAGAATTAGAGGGGATAGGGGCGTAGGTTTAACGGCAGACCAGCGGTCTCCAAAACCGCGAGTGGGGGTTCGAATCCCTCCGCCCCTGCCAGTCCGTTTTGACAGCAGGTTTGAGCGGGGAAGCGAGGCAATATGGCGGAAGAGAGTGGCGGTTTTCTCGAGAGCGTAACGGGGTGGCCCATTCGCACGCGCGATTATTTCAACGAGCTGAAGCTCGAGATGAAGCGCGTCACATGGCCTAACCGCAAGCAGGTCGAGGGCACCACGGTGGTCGTGATCTTCACGGTGTTCGCCTTCGCGGCCTTCTTTGCGGTGGTCGATTACGCGCTGACTAACACCGTCACGCACTTGTACAAGGCATTGTCGAAGTAGCCGTATGAATGACGAAAACGCATATTCCGTGGATCAAGAAGAGCTTCCGGAAGAGCCGAGCGCCGATCCAGCCGAAGAGCTGGCCGCGCAAGCTGCCGCACCGGCGGAGGCCGCGGAAGCGCCCGCCGCTACAGGCTACGACGAGACCTCACCCAAGAAGTGGTTCATCATCCACACTTATTCCGGGTTCGAGCAGAAGGTGGCCGAGTCGCTGCGCAGCCGTTCGCAGGCATTCGGCTTCGCCGACAAGATCGGGCAGGTGCTCATTCCCACCGAAGAAGTTGTGGAGTTGCGCGGCGGCAAGAAGGTGACCAGCAAACGCCTGGTTTACCCCGGCTACGTGCTGGTGGAAATGGAAATGAACGACGAGTTGTGGCACGCCGTGAAGGCCACGCCGCGAGTGACGGGATTCGTGGGCGGCGGCACGCAGCCGGTCCCGCTGAGCGCCGACGAGGTGAACTCGATCCTCTACCGCCAGACTTCTTCCGCGGAACGGCCGCGTCCCAAAACGACTTACGAGAGGAACGACGGCGTGCGCATCGTGGACGGTCCGTTCGCCAACTTCCGCGGCAAGGTGGACGAGGTCAATACCGATCGCGGCACGCTGCGCGTGATGGTGATGATTTTCGGCCGCGCCACGCCCGTGGAGCTCGAATTTCTCCAAGTAGAAAAAGAATAACGATCGCAAGGATTCTCAGATGGCAAAGAAAGTTACCGGTTCCGTGAAGTTGCAGATCCCCGCGGGGAAGGCTACCCCGGCGCCCCCGGTGGGCACGGCGCTTGGCCCGCAAGGCGTCAACATCATGGATTTCTGCAAGGCGTTCAACGCCAAGACGTCGAGCAAGGACCAGGAAGGGTTGATCATCCCGGTGGTGATCACGATTTTTTCGGACCGCTCGTTCACTTTCATTACCAAGACGCCGCCGGTGCCGGTGTTGATCAAGCGGGCCGTGAACCTGGCCAAGGGATCGCCGGAGCCGCACAAGACCAAGGTCGGGGTGATCACCGAGAAGCAGGTGGAAGAGATCGCCAAGATCAAGATGCCGGATTTGAATTGTTTCACGGTGGAAGCGGCTATGAATTCGGTCAGGGGCACCGCGCGCAGTATGGGCGTGGACGTGGTGGCGTAGCTAGCTAGGCGCGGCGGATGGTTCCTGTAGGTACCGTAGCAGTCGTACTGTCCTCGCGCATCTCGGATGGTTTCCGTTTGCAAAGTTCGCCGAAGCGAGCCCTGGCGCGCGACCTGAGCAGCCGGAACTGGGTATCCGTCAACCCCAATTCTGCACAGATCTGTTCCGCCGGTTGTTCCCAGAGGTAGAATCGCATCAGAATCTCGCGATCCCGGGGCGCCAAGCTCTTCAGGACCTTGACTTCTATCTGTTGATGCTCCTCTCGGACGGCTGCCTGTTCGGGATTGCGGCTGGCGTCCGGTTGCCTGCGGCTGAGGACATCGTCCCCTATCTGGGCAGCCATTTGCTGGCGGACGATGGTGCGTGCGTAACCCATCAGGCGATCTGGCTCGCGCAACTCGCCGCGCCGAATGGCTTGCACCACCACGAGGAATGTATCGTGCACCCGGTCGTTCAGATTCTGTGCGCCGAGCTGCCTCTGCAAATAGAAGCGCACACCGCGGGAAAAGATCCGATACAGCTCTTCTAATCCATCTCCATCGGGATCATTTTGCTGGATTCTTTCTATTAGCTCTGCCCAGGAAGGAACCGGCCGATCATCCACTTCGCCGATCGCATCCTGAGGTGAGTCCTCGGCGACACTCCGCCCGCTCACTCGTGGCGCACTCGGGATCGACTTGATCCATTCAACTAATATCTTCTGAGAATTCGCGAACGCTTGGTAGCGCCTGTCTGAAAGCAGCCACAGTTGCGCTTCGCTTTTCCGGTATGGATTAGGCGTCGCCGCGAACACGGCGTGTCCATGCGTTGTACGACCCGATATCGCAATCGCCAGGACCCGAAAGGCGCCGGTATCCTCCAACACCCACTCAAAGTCGGCCTTGCCGCCCGGTTCGCCAAACAGCTCCTCCGGAAGAGCATTCCAGGCTGATCGCACCTTGCCGATTGCCTCTTGGGCACCCACCACAGACCCCTTCAAGAGGTGCAACCTCACATTGGACTTAGAGCCACCAACCGCAGCGTTACCGTGCCACTGCGCGTTCTCGGGCAAACACCTTGAAAAGAGGCGATTCTCAATGAACTCCGACACGTGCGGATGCTCCAGAAGCTCTTCCAACGCATCGTCCGCTAACTCACGCGTTGTCTCGCTCGACGCCGGGTCCATGGAGATCAGGGCCAAACTAAGGCCCCGTTCCTCGCGGCATGCCCTATCCAATGCCTCGCCAGTCTTCGCCAGCGTCGCGTCCGGATGGTAACCTGCGCTTGCCGTGTCCCCGAATAGGTACGGCAGGAGTCCCTGGGAAACAGGCTGTGGCGAGGACGATTGCGGCTGGATACACCAAGCCTGGCTGCCCTCTAGAAAGACAGCGACACGTGCCTGTCCGGAAACCAATGCCGCCCTCACGAATACTCCTCTACCGCAATTCCTAGGCCGTCTTTGCGGATGACATCCTTAATTCCGGAAATGATGGCATGATCGGCCTTGCCGACGGGTTTGGAGATGAGGAGACGACCAAAGCTGTTCCGATTGAGCGATCCATAGATATGCACTTCCACAAAGACATTCCCATCCAATAGGATACGCGAAAACTCCTCGGGCGAGGTATGCCGGCCAAGGCGCGGCTCCGCTTTGGCGGCTGCAAGCTTCGCCCGCATGGGCCATGGTGCGCGGTATCCTGGCGGGACAGGCAGGGTTTGGTCCGGGCAAACGCGATTGCAGAAATCTACGGCGTTCTCCCAAAATACCGTTGCCCGTCGCTGGATTGCGATCGATTTCAGGACAAGGCTGCATCGGCCATAGAACAACACACCCATGCCGTCGAGGGACAACGCAGCAAACCGGATCTCGTGGTTGTAAGAAGGGAATACCCGCACATCTGTCAACTCCCGCTGCGTCTCGATGGGCGTATCTTCGGCCCGTCGCCCGCCGCTGGAGCGCTGCCTGTAGAAACTGATGTACACCGCGCTGTCACTCGACAGCAACGCCTTCACCTGATCCAAGCTTCTGCAAATGACGGCTACGGATCCCGCCAACGCGCTCTGATACGCAAGAAATGTCGGCTCAAGATCGCGTCCCAGGGCCGCGGCCTTAGCGACCTGGTATCGTTCTTCGAGCGCGTTGAGTTCTTCCGGCTCCTTGGCTTTCCGCACGTTCGGAAACCAGCAGAAGCTGGCGCAACTTGGGCAGTCCTTCTCGTGGGCGCGGACCTCCGCACCGCAGGTTGGACAACGGAGCTTCGGGACCATTTGATGACGACCGAGATAAACATAGCAGGTTGCACCGTTTGTGATCCACCATGAGGCTCATAAACGCCAGCGTGTGCATTGTGGATGGTTCGTGCGCCAAGTTTCGCGCCTAGGCGGACGAAGTCAATGCCGATCGTGGATTTTCGGCTGAGGTGAAGTTGCAAATCCCCGCGGGGCAGGCTACGCCGGCGCCCCGGTGGCGATCACGATTTTTTCGGACCGCTCGTTCACTTTCATTACCAAGTCGCCGCCGGTGCCGGTGCTGATCAAGCGCGCCGTGAACTTGGCCAAGGGATCGCCGGAGCCGCACAAGACCAAGGTCGGCGTGATCACCGAGAAGCAGGTGGAGGAGATCGCCAAGATCAAGATGCCGGACCTGAACTGCTTCACGGTGGAAGCCGCAATGAATTCGGTCAGGGGCACGGCGCCTAGCATGGGCGTCGACGTGGTCGCTTAGGGGCAACACTGCTCACTTAAGGATTCTTAGGTGGGGCAGACGATCGCTTTATGTCGTCTGCCGACGTTCGGCGAAGGAGGCAGACCACGAAAGACGATGGTCAGCCCCACCAAGGCGAACCGTATTGTGGCTTAGGGGAAGATCCTCAGAGGCGTGTACTTGGCGATCGCGTCGTAGTCGCGGTCCCTGTGCCACATCGGGACGCCATTTTCGATCGCGATTGCCGCGATCAGGCAGTCGGTCGTGGAACGGATTGTGTGGCCTTTGCGGCGCCCCTCGCGATAGATCTCAGCGGCTTGCAAGAACAACTCAAGCGGCAGCGGATCGCTGAGACAAGGCAGCGCCCGAATCCTGTCTTCGAATACCGCGCTGGCCCCCCCGGCGCGCAGACCTTGCAGTACCTCCTGCAAAATCGGGCCGCAGGTCGCAAATTGGCGGAAGTCGCCAGTCTGAGGCGGTCGAATGCGCCCGCGCAGGAACTCAACCCAGACCGAAGTATCCACAAGTATCACCGGCGTCCCCGCGCGAGACGCGCAGTCCGGTCTTCCCGCATCTTCGAGAGGTTGCCGCGCCAGAGGTTTTTGCCGAAGAACTCCGCCAGCCCCTCGACCTTCCGAATCCGCAAGATTTCCTTCAGCGCGTAATTCACGGTAGCGGAATACGTCTTGAGACCCAACTCCCGCGTGGCTTCTTCCAAGATCTGCTCATCCAACACAAGATTTGTGCGTTTCATGTGTATTTAGTTTGGCAGACTTTTCGGCGGCCAGCGCCTTCACGGTGCGGACGCTCGCCAGCTTGATTTGTTCATAGCCGCGGATCTGGCCGGGCAGCGCAACGATCTCTTGCGCCAGGGGCAGGCTTTCGGGCGTCGCGCGCTCCAGGCAATCGCGCACGAGCTGTTCGTACCATCCGATCAGCGCGCGCTCTTCGCGGCGCACCGCGGCGTAGCCGAAGATGTCGAAGGGCGTGCCGCGCAGTCCTTTCAGCGATGCGAGCGCGCGCAGCGGCCCGCGGAACCAGCCGCCCAGCTTTAGCTTCTTCTTTGCGCCCATGGCGCGGAGCAGCGGCGGATGAAGGTTGTAGCCGATCGAATCCACCTGCTCCCACATGCCACGAATTTGCGCTTCGCGCTCGGGATTCGTCAGCAGGCGCGCGACCTCGTACTCGTCTTTGTACGCCATCAACTTGTACAGATTGCGCGCGACGGCTTCGGCAAGCGCGGGCTGGCGGGTTTCGACTTCGCGCACGAATGCGGCGTAGCGCTCGGCGTAAGCGGCGTTTTGGTAGCGGGCGAGATCGGCGGCGCGGCGCTCGACCACTCCCTGACGGTCGTGGCTCGGTACCCCTTCTGGTGCGAGGAGCGACTCGACGGACTGCGCGTCGTGATAATACTTGCGGCCCCAGAGAAACGCTTGCACGTTACGTTCGGCATCCACTTTGTTCAGCCGGATGGCTTCCTGGATGGCCGCTTCGGAAATCGGAATCAGGCCGCCTTGCCAGGCCGCGCCCAGCAGGAAAACGTTGACCGCCATGTGGCTGGCGAACAGCCCTTCCGCGAGGCGCGAGGCATCCAGAAACAAGTTACGATCTTTGCGCGTGCAGGTGTTGATCAGATCGACGACCGCACCAGGACCGGCCAGCCGCGCGCCTCCGCGTATCGCATCGCCTGTGGGCACTTCGGCGGTGTTCACCACGGCCACGGTCCGTGATGGATGCGCGCACTTCAGATTTACGGCGCTGCCAGCGCCCAGGAGATCGAAGCCCAGCAGCAGGTCCGCGTTGCCGTAACCGATCTTGGCGGACGCTTCGATGGGCCGCTCGCTCAGGATGACGTTCGATACGACGGCCCCACCCTTCTGCGCCAAGCCGGTCTGATCGAGCGTGATCACGGATAGCCCATCGATCCAAGCAGCGGTGGCAAGCAGCGCGTTTACCGTGACTACGCCGGTGCCGCCAATGCCCGGCATCAGGATCGAATAGCGTTCGCCGATCGGGACACGCTCCCGCGGCGGCGGCACTTCGGCCTCCGGCAGCGCGGCAATCGACCGGCGGCGCTGGCCGGTCCCCGGCTTCAAATTCACCGTGACGAACGACGGGCAATCGCCCAAGACGCACGAATAATCCTTGTTGCACGACGATTGGTGAATGCGGGTCTTGGGGCCGTATTCCGTTTCGACCGGATGCAGGCTCAAGCAATTGGATTGCGTCACGCAATCGCCGCAACCTTCGCACACTTCTTCGTTGATGACCAGGCGCAGCGTCGGTTCGGCGAGCTTGCCGCGCGAGCGCAGGCGGCGCTTTTCGGCGGCGCACTGCTGATCGTATATGATCGCGGTCACGCCCGGCAGCTTCTCGAATTCGCGCAGCACATCGGGCAGATCGTCGCGGTCGCGTAGTTGTGCGTTCGCGGCCAGTTTGACGCCTTTGTATTTCTCCAGGTCGTCGGTGAGCACCGCGATGCGGCGCACGCCGTCGGCCGCCAGCTTGTGGGTCAGCTCGGGGACGGGCACGGCGCCCGCGGCCTGCTGGCCTCCGGTCATGGCCACAGCGCTGTTGTACAGGATCTTGTAAGTGATGTTGACACCCGCGGCGATGCAGGCTTCCACCGCCAGCGAGGCGGAATGAAAATAGGTGCCGTCGCCCACGTTCTGGAAGATGTGCGGGCGTTCGACGAACGGGGCCATGCCGATCCACGGCGCGCCCTCGCCGCCCATGTGGGTGAGGAACGTGTAGGCGTGATGCGAGTGCTCAAGCTGCGCGGCCATCGCGTGGCAGCCGATGCCACCGCCGGCCGCTTGGCCTTCGAGCAGCAGGGTGGAGCGATTGTGGGGACAGCCGGAGCAGAAGTTTGGGCCGCGCGTGGGGATCAGGCGGCGCTCACGGTTGTCGATTTCGTCGAGGAGGGCGATGCGATCGCTTCCTAACGGTCGCGGCTCGGTAACCCTCATGAACGCGCGGGTGATTAGTTCGGAGTCGAGTTCACCGGCGGCGGAGAACAGATCCTTGCCCCTGATGGCGGCGTGATCGGGCGTGTTGTACAGCGCCTCGCGCAATTGCAATTCGAGGAAGCTGCGCTTCTCTTCGACCACCAGGATGGTCCGCAGGCCGCGCGCAAACTCGGCGGTGAAATGCGGCTCCAGCGGGTAGGTCATCCCGAACTTCGCGATGCGGATGCCGATGCGCGCGAGATCTTCCGCGCGATGCAGGCCGAGGTCGGCGAGCGATTGCATCAGATCGTAGTACGCCTTGCCCGCGCTGGCAATGCCCAGCCACGCTCCGTGACCCGCGCCGAAGCTTCGGTTCACCTGATTCAGCCGGGCGAATTCGCGCGCGGCATCCAGACGCCGGTAGAGCACCTCCGGCTCCAGCATCAGCGTCATGGGAATGAGTAGCCGCGCGTCGACTTTCTTCTCATACCCTTCGGGAATGCGGATCGAGAGCCGCTCCGCATCGACGTTCACCGTGCCGCCCGCGTCACACACATTGGTCACCATCTTCATGGCCACCCATGCGCCGGAGAAGCGCGAGAGGGCGATGGCGAGCAGCCCGTAATCCAGCGTCTCCTGGGTATTGCCCGGATAGAAGATGGGCATGGCATGGTTATAGAAACTCAGATCGCTCTGGTGCGGGATGGTGGAGCTTTTGGAAACGTGATCGTCGCCGCCCAGCACCAGCGCCGCGCAATTCTTGCCCGTGCCCGCGATGTTGGCGTGGCGGAAGATGTCGCCGGACCGGTCCACGCCCGGCCCTTTGCCGTACCAGATACCGACCACGCCGTCATAGCGCGACTGACCGAGCGAGTGATGAATCTGGCTGCCGAAGACGGAGGTGGCGGCGAGGTCCTCGTTGACGCCGGGTACGAAATGGATGCGGTGCTCGTCGAGGAGGGGTTTCACGCGCGCGAGCGCCATGTCGTAGCCGCCCAAGGGCGAACCTTCGTATCCGGAGATGAAGGCGGCAGTGTTCAGACCGGCGCGGCGGTCGCTGCGCATCTGGTCCATGGGCAGACGCACCAGCGCCTGGATGCCGGTGAGATAGACTGCGCCTTGCTCCTGTTCGTATTTGGAATCCAGCTTCATTTGACAGCGGAGAGTGCTACCGCATTATATAACGCTTGGCGGTGGATGCCGGGATGGGTGCTCGTCATGCGGCGACAGCGTTTTAAGCCCGACACTTGACTCACACGATACCTTGTACCGTTCGCGTTATCATAAGAGAAGAAGAGGACCCATGGAAGTGCATTTCAGCCCCGACGTACAGGCGAAGCTTGAGCGGATGGCGCGCGACACCGGACGCCGGAGCGATCAACTGGTCGAAAACGTCGTGACGGATTTTTTTGACGACATCGCTTTCACGCGGGAAACGCTTGACCGCCGCTACGACGATCTGGAAAGTGGCAGGGTCGCGCCTATTCCGGGCGATGAAGTTTTCGCAAGGCTCCGGGCCAAGAGCGCCGCACGTAGAGCCGAGCACCGGTGAGCGCTTACCGGTTTCACCCGGGGGCCGAGGCTGACCTTGACGCTATTTGGGAATTCATAGCGGAAGACAGTCTTGAGGCCGCTGACCGCATGAATCGACGCAATCGAGGCGACCATCGAGGCGGTTGTCCCATTTCCCCATCAAGGCCACCGTCGCACCGATTTAACCGAGCGTCCACTGCGTTTCACCACGGTGGGGAATTATCTCAGCTTACGCGCCGGATAAACGGCCATTACGGGTTTTCGCGGTCATGCACGGCCGCCGCCGCCCGCGCATCATGGCCGCTATCTTGAGGGGCAGGGAGTAAGCGGCCCTGCTTGCCTCGTGCACCGAGCAGCGGCTTTTGCGTTTCGGACACACAATCTCGCGCCCACCGCCCCATCCGTCGGGCAAGCGGGCTTCCCCGGCAAAATGTTCAGATTATCTCTTCACTGAATGGGCTGTCCTAGCTGGGAAATCTTGCCAATATGCGCCGGTGCTCCAGTTCCATACGGGTATTGCCATATATCCCCAGTACGGCTATCAATTGCCCAAACGCCCCGTCCTGCTGCCAGGAAGTGTGCACCGCCTATTCCGTTGTCCGCCGAAATGGGTGAGGGTCGTAAGAAAGAGTTGCCCGCTATTACCAGCAGGGCGAGAGCAATGAGTGTCAGAACCGTTTTCGTATACATGTCAATGCGCATGTGCGCCTCCAATCGGCTAAACAGCATACCAGTTTTCCATGATTGAGCGTTCCGGCAAGGACGACGGCATCTGTGGTGACGCGGGAACCCGACGTGTTCCTCCGGCACAATGAGATCCAACTGCATTGTGTCGTCAGTGCAGATGCCGCGGTGCGGTGAGTGGGACAACTGCTTGAATACTCCTTCTGGCCGCGTCTTCAGGGGGCCAAACGGTCGATCATCGTTGGCGAGCGCGCCCTGGGTGGGGACACAAACGCGTTCATGGCTCGCGGAATCAGTCTTGCGGCCAACTGAAAAGTTGGAGCCCCCCCCCGGCTGGCCAGGTCCGCAAGATTTGATGATATGACAGTTATATATCGATGCGCTTCCAGTTCGACGGAGAGAAGAGCCGGGAGGTCAAGCGGAAGCACGGGGTCAGCCTGCTGGAGGCGCAGGAGATATTCGATCAAGCGTACCTGGCCGACCAAAAGAGCGACGATCCGGAACAGTTTCGTGCCATCGGATGGTGCCGCGGCCTCCTGTGTTCCGTCATCTTTGAGGTCAGGCACGACGCCGCGGGCGAGTTCTACCATTTGGTCACGGCCTGGAAAGCGACGAAAGAGGAGGCTCAAAGCTATGCCGAGAACATCTAAGAAAACCGCCACAGCCGATGAGATCGCGGATATGGCAACGCGGGGCGAGGACATTTCGGCTTACTTTACTAACAAGTTCACCGTCGTGCGGCCGGTGCGCCGGGTGAATGTCGATCTGACGGAGGGCATGCTGCGAGAGCTGGATCACCGCGCCGCCCGCCTGAATATCAGCCGGCAGGCGGCCATTAAGACACTGCTCGCCCGCGCGCTGGCGGAGGAGCGGGCCATCGGATCGCGCAGGAAAAAAGGCGGGTCTGGAGACCCGCCGCGGGCCTAGAGGCCTGCCCCACATGTCACACTATCTGGCTTTCGATTTGGGCGCGGAGAGCGGACGCGCCATGCTGGGCACGCTGGATGGCGGGCGGCTCGAAATCGAAGAGCTGCACCGCTTCGCCAACACCCCGGTGCGCGTGTTCGACGCGCTGTATTGGGACACGCTACGGCTGTGGCACGAGATCCAACGCGGCTTGGCCATCGCCGGACGGGAACGGAAGCTGCGCCTGGATGGCATCGGCATCGATACATGGGGCGTGGACTTCGCCCTGCTGGGCGCGGACGGCGCGCTGGCCGATAATCCGCGGCATTATCGCGATGCGCGCACCAGTGGCGTGATGGAGCAAGTCTTCCGCATCGTGCCGCGCGCGGAGGTCTTCGCGCAGACCGGCATCCAGTTCATGCAGCTCAACTCGCTGTACCAATTCTATGCGCTGAAGCTGGCCGGATCGCCGGCGCTGACGGCCGCGCGCACGCTGCTGTTCATGCCGGACCTGCTGAACTACTGGCTGACGGGTGTGGCGCGCGCGGAACTGACCATCGCCAGCACGTCGCAGTTTTACGATCCGCGCAAGAAAACGTGGGCGTACGATCTGCTGGAGCGGCTGGGGCTGCCCACGCGCATCCTGCCGGAGATTGTGGCGCCGGGGACGCTCCTCGGTCCGCTGCTCGATTCGGTAGCGGAGGCGGCGGGCCTGGGCGCCGTTTCGGTATACGCGACGGGGTGCCACGATACGGCGTCGGCGGTGGCCGCGGTGCCGGCGGAGGGCGCGAACTGGTGCTACATCAGCTCGGGGACATGGTCGCTGATGGGCGCGGAGTTGGACGAGCCGGTGATCGACGAGCGGGTGCTGGCGCAGAATCTGACCAACGAAATCGGCGCGGGGGGCAAGGTCCGGTTCCTGAAAAACATCGCGGGACTTTGGCTGCTGCAGGAGTGCCGGCGCGCGTGGGCGTTGCAGGGCGCGGAATATACCTACGACGAACTGGTGCGGCTGGCGGGCGAGGCGGGGCCGGCGCGGGCGTTGATCGACGTGGATGCGTTCCTGGAGCCGGGCGATATGCCGCGCAAGATCGTGGAGCATTGCCGGACGCGGGGACAGACGCCGCCGCAGACGCCCGGCGAGTTCACGCGCACGATTCTGGAGAGCCTCGCGGAGCGCTACAGGCAGGTGCTGGAGACGCTGGAGGTGTTGGCGGGGCGGCGGTTCGAGACGATCCATATTGTGGGCGGGGGGTCGCGAAATGCGCTGCTGAACCAGTTGGTGGCGGATGCCACGAGGCGGATGGTGATCGCGGGACCGAGCGAGGCGACGGCGATCGGGAATGTGCTGATCCAGGCGATTGGGGCGGGGGATTTGAGCGGTCTGGAGGAGGCGCGGGGGGTGGTGCGGCGG
>DATNMW010000116.1:0-25625 GCA_035602155.1 Bryobacteraceae bacterium
CCGCGAGCGCGCGCTCGCGGCCTCATTGAAGCGGCGGGTGTCCCGCCTCCGGTGCAAGTCAACGCATCATTTCCGCGAGCGCGCGCTCGCGGCCTCATTGAAGCTACTTCTACGCGGTGCGCGTGGCCGGTCACTTCGCCATTTCCGCGAGCGCGCGCTCGCGGCCTCATTGAAGCGGGGAGTTCGGTCGTCCCCGCAACCCTGTCACGGATTTCCGCGAGCGCGCGCTCGCGGCCTCATTGAAGCTGCAAATGCCGCCCCGGATAGACGGACGCAAACGCGATATTTCCGCGAGCGCGCGCTCGCGGCCTCATTGAAGCTGTGCCGATGGCGGTGGACGAAACGACTTCAAGCAATTTCCGCGAGCGCGCGCTCGCGGCCTCATTGAAGCACGGTATCGCTACGGAAGTGCATGCGCGACTGGTGGAATTTCCGCGAGCGCGCGCTCGCGGCCTCATTGAAGCCGATCTGAACCTGAAATGCCCTGAGCCAATATTGTATTTCCGCGAGCGCGCGCTCGCGGCCTCATTGAAGCCTGATGAGAATATTAATTCTATACTTCATAGAAATATATTTCCGCGAGCGCGCGCTCGCGGCCTCATTGAAGCATTGGAGTGATAAAGATCCTCTTGAGCAACACGGACCATTTCCGCGAGCGCGCGCTCGCGGCCTCATTGAAGCAATAGTTTGCGGCGCGCTCTCCATCGAAACGGGTTCGAGATTTCCGCGAGCGCGCGCTCGCGGCCTCATTGAAGCTGGGTCGCCTCATCCACGAGCCAGGTCTCGCCATTGATTTCCGCGAGCGCGCGCTCGCGGCCTCATTGAAGCCACGCGCTGGCGCCGGGCGCGGATAAGACCCGCGAAATTTCCGCGAGCGCGCGCTCGCGGCCTCATTGAAGCACCAGCGACGGCGCGGCTGCGCAGGCAGCGCGGGTGCATTTCCGCGAGCGCGCGCTCGCGGCCTCATTGAAGCGATTCTGGCGCTCAGATCCAGCCTTCAACGCCTAGATTTCCGCGAGCGCGCGCTCGCGGCCTCATTGAAGCGGAACACATTCCTCGGCATGCCCTCGTCGGCCTGGGTATTTCCGCGAGCGCGCGCTTGCGCCCATTGAAGTATAATCGTGCACATGAGCGCGGTGTCCAATTTGGTATCGGTAGAAGAATACCTGCATAACACTTACGATCCGGATTGCGATTACGTGGATGGCGCTATCGTGGAGAGAAGCGTGGGTGAAAAAGAACACGCGAAGGCGCAGCGGGAGCTGCTGCTTTACCTTCATCAGCGTCACCGGCAGTGGGGTATTTTCGCGATCCAGGAGCAGCGCGTGCACGTCTCTCCCTCGCGCTACAGAGTGCCGGACGTTTGTGTGGTGCTCGGCCCCGAACCCGATGAGCAAATCTTCACCAAGCCCCCAATTTCTTTGCATTGAAGTTCTGTCGCCGGAAGACCGCCTGAGCCGCATGCAGGAAAAGATAGACGACTATCTGCGGTTCGGGGTGCGATACGTGTGGCTGATCGACCCCTACCAGCGCCGGGCTTGGATCTACACGCAGGATCAAATCCGCGAGGTGCGCGACGGATTGCTGCGCACCGCCGATCCCGAGTGGATCGTTCCGCTCGCCGAAGTGCTGGGCTAATCGCCGTAGATCGCGTTGAGCATGGCGGCCAGCCTGACTCCGCCTTTGTACAACTGCGCGCGGACTATGCCGATCGAAGCGGCGCCGTAGGAGCGCGGGCCATCCACCTTCACGTCGCGCAAGCTTTCCGGCGCTTCGGTAGCGCAATTGCGCGGCTGCACGTCGATGAACCTTGGGATTACCGGGAGCTTCGGGCGCGCCTTGCCGTACACCTGCGATTTGGCGACGCCGAAGGACTCCGCGGCGATCCGGTCGATGGTGCGGTAATCCTGCCATCGCCGCGCCTTGCCGCGAAAGCGGGATTCCATGCCGGCGATCATGCCCGGGCCATCCTGCGCCATCAGTTTGTTCACCAGCGTAATATCCCAAACCGCGTGCAGGTTGTGCATAGGATCGAAGCCAATCACGTTGACGCAATTGCCGCCGGCATCGGCATCGGTCACGCAGTGCAGCGGCTGATGAATATCGCCGGCGAAGTGCATCAGGAAGGCCAGTTCCTTCGATTCCGGCCACGCGCCGTCCGGGCGATGCTCGCGCAAGTTCACGAGGTACGTTTTCATCTTCGCGACGATGCAATTCCCTTGCGGGCAGCGCTGTTCGGCGTGGGAAGGACCTTCGAACAATCCGATATCGATGTAGTGCCAGGGGGCCGTGTCGCCCTTACCGCCGGACATGTGATCGGGCCAGATGGCGGCGCGCGCCATGGCTTCGGCCAGCGCGTCGCCCGCGCCCGATGGCGCCGCGCCCGTTGGGGCAAAGCTAGCGTCCCGATTCAGGAGATTGGCCACGGCTTGGCGGGCGCGCGCCGTCAGATGCGCGGCGGCAATGCGCGCGACGGTCTGGTGCCCCTCATCGCCCCAGCACCACGCCTGGCCCGGGGCAAGTAACCATAGGGTGACAATAGTTCTGCGCATCGATATAGCCAGTATAATGGCTACAGGAGCGCGCTACATGGAAGGTCCGCTGCAGAACCTGGAACAGTGGGACGATTTCGTCAAAGACCGTTACAACCCCGACCGCACGGAGGATGGATTCCGCCAATTCACTCCGAAAGCGCCGCCGGTAGTGCGCGAGTTCTACCGCCTGAATCACACGCATCAGACGCGCGATTTCGTACAGCAAAAGAAGCGGCAATACCTGGCGCTGGACCATCGCCGGATGGGTGTTTGGGAGGCGCTGGAATACCTGAACACGCTGGTGGACGATAGCGATCCGGATACGGATCTCTCGCAGATCGAGCACTGCCTGCAAACCGCCGAGGCCATCCGCGCCGATGGGCATCCGCGATGGTTTGTGCTGGCGGGACTGATCCACGATCTGGGCAAGATTCTTTGCCTCTATGGTGAGCCGCAGTGGGCGGTCGTCGGCGATACTTTTCCGGTAGGCTGCGCGTGGTCGGAGAAGATCGTGTATCCGGAATTCTTCGCCGCGAACCCGGATTCCGCGGTGCCTGCTTACCGGACGCGCACCGGCATTTACGACGAGGGCTGCGGGCTGGACAAAGTCGATCTTTCCTGGGGACACGACGAGTACCTGTATCACGTAGTAAAGGATTACTTGCCGGAGGAAGCGCTCTATATGATCCGGTATCATTCATTCTATCCCGGCCACCGGGAGCGCGCCTACGAATACCTGATGAGCGACCGCGACCGGCGCATGTTCGAGTGGGTGCGCGCGTTCAACCCATACGATCTGTACTCCAAGAGCGCCGGGCGCCCCGATGCGAAGGATCTCAGGCCGTATTACGAAGGCTTGATCGCGGAGTATTTTCCGGCGCAATTGAGTTGGTGAGACCTTGCAGATCGGCCAACGCGTGGCGCTTGCGGGGATGGCCGTCAGCGGCGCCCTGGCGGCAATCAAGATTACGGCCGGGCTGATGGGGCACTCCACCGCGGTGGTGGCGGATGGACTGGAGTCGACCGGGGACGTGTTTGCGTCGGGGATCGTGCTGCTGGGTTTGACGCTGGCCGCCAAACCCGCCGATTGGGATCACCCGTACGGGCACGGCCGCGTGGAAACCGTGACGGGCTTGTTTGTCGGCTTCATGCTGGCTTTGGCCGGCTTGGGGATTTCGGCGAACGCCTTGCGCCTGATCGGCCGCGCAACGCCGCCGCCCGCACGGTTCGTGGTTTGGCCGCTGATCGGTTCGGCGGTGGCGAAGGCTCTGCTTTCCAGCGTGAAATTCCACTACGGGAGGAAGATTCGCAGCGCGGCGCTGCTGGCGGATGCTTGGAACGACTCGGTGGATATCCTTTCGGCGATGGCGGCCCTGGCAGCCGTGTCGTTCACCCTCGTTGCGCCGCATCGATTTTGGTCGGCGGACCATTGGGGAGCCTTCGCCGTGGGACTGATCGTGATCTTCACCGGGCTGCGCGTGACGCGCGACACAACCCTGCAATTGATGGACACCATGCCCGACCGGGAAAGCATGGCGCACGTTCGCGACGCGGCGCTGACGGTGCCGGGCGTGCGCGGCGTGGAAAAATGCTACGCGCGCAAAACCGGCCTGCAATACCATGTGGACCTGCACCTGGAAGTGGATCCCGAGATCACCGTGCGGCAATCGCACGAGATTGCCACCGAGGTGCGCATAGTCATCAAAGAGACGCTACCGTGGGTGGCGGATGTGCTGGTGCATGTGGAGCCGGCGCCTTAGGTTGGGTATTCGTTGAGTTCGTGAGAGATGCCCTTCAGCCGCCGCACGCCGCACGAGCCCGAGATGCGGCGCATGGCGGATAGCGGTCGCGCAGAGCTCTCCGCGGGTGGAGTTACCGGCGTGATGGCCTGCGCGGTGACGGAGCGCACGGATGCGATCGGCGCGACCGGGCCGAACTTTCCGGCGAATGGGTTCGGCAAGGTGCTGGGGGCATGGCCGCTGTTGCGCGGGCGGCAAGTTACACTCCGGCGGGACCGGCCGCCAGCGCGACGCCAGAGTGCTGCCTGTTCGCGGAGTACTGGGTGGAGTATCGTTCCAAACCGCCCCTGCGAACTGTTCTCCACGACTCCCCTTGCCCGAACGGCCGTTTTCATGGCCACACTGGCCATTCTCGATCCCAAGAACATCCCGCAGACCGATCCCTGCGCCGCCAGGCGGACCATTCAAAACCCATAGGTCGACCTCTGGGCTCTGCACTATACCGATCTCGGCATAGTCGACATACTCTTGCGCTGATTGCCGGCCGCGTTTGGGTCCGCGCCCGGTCGGCATTGGTATATCTCGTGGCCAGCACTACGCTTTCGCGGTGGCCCTGCATGAACTCGCCCAGGAACGATTCGCTGGTCCCGTTGGTGTAGATGTTCGCGGTATCGATGAAATGCCGCCAGCCTCGCGGAAGGCGTCGTAGACCTTGCGTGCCTCGCCCTTCGCGGCTCCCCAGCCCCAATTGTCGCCGAAGGTCATAGCGCCAAGCGCCGCTTCCGAAACTCGCAGCCCGCTGTTGCCCAAAAGGCGGTAGTGCACATCAGTCTCCTATTATTCAGCCTCGCAGAATCAGGTTGCCGGGTTGCGGACAGGCGGGGCTGGGAGCCCAACACTCCGTCATGCAATGCGGGCACACTGGCCATTCTTGAGGACCAGAAACGAATCGTCGGAAGCGTCGGCGATGAGTTCCTTCGCCGCCGTGTCGAGGCCATCATCCGCCAGTTGGAACGTTCCATGGTGGATCGCGATGCTGGTCTTGGCGGCCAGTATCCGGTGTGCTTTAACCGCCTCGTCGGGACCCATGTGCACCGGCGACATGAACCAGCGCGGTTGGTATGCGCCGATCGGCAATAGCGCGAGGCAGGGCGATCCGAACCTTTCGCGAATTTTGGCGAAATGAGGTCCGAACGCGGTGTCTCCCGCGAAATATACGAGCCGCTCCCGGCATTCGATCGCATATCCGCACCAGAGGGTCGTGTTGCGGTCGAAAATTCCCCGGGCGGAAAAATGCAGAGCCGGGACGCAATGGATGGTGAGGCCCGCGAGTGACAACGATTCACCCCAATCCAACTCTTGCGTGGGCCCTATATTCTCCGTGCGAAGCAGGCGAGCCCCGCCAGCCGGAACAACGAATGTGGAATCTCCCCGAGCCGCTAGCCGGCGCAGTGTCGGTAGATCCAGATGGTCGTAATGATTGTGGCTGATCAGCACGGCGTCGATCGGCGGCAGATCCTCCCAGGATACTCCCGGTTTTCTGCGGCGGCGCGGACCTACCCAGGACAGAGGGCTGGCCCGTTCGGACCAAATTGGGTCGGTCAAGATGTTGGAATCGCTTTGCTGAACGAGCATGGTGGAATGGTTCACCAGCGTGGTTAGCAGTCCGGTGCCTTCCACGCGGCGGGGCGGTACGGATTGCTCGACGTCCGAAATGAAACTGGGCGACGGTTCCGGGCGGGTGGTCAGCTTCCATCGGAGGGCGTCAAGAAGCCTGGGCGCCTGCGGAGCATCCGGATTGTAGAAGCGCTTGCCGTCAAAGTGCTTTGGAAATCCCGGGCCGCTTGGACTTTCCTGCATGATTCGCCATTATTATATACTCATTGCTCGTACCCCAAGAGCAAACTATGGACCTCAACCCCACCCCGCAAGAGCGGCAATTCCGAGACGAACTGCGCGCTTGGCTGGAAGCCCACGCGCCCCGCGATTGGGAAGCGCGGCAGTCCGCCACCGATAGCATGGAAGCCCGCTTCGCCTTCCTGCGCGACTGGCAGCGCCAGGTGTACGAGGCCGGATGGGCCGGTCTCTCCTGGCCCAAGGAATACGGCGGCCGCGGCGCCACGCTTATGGAGAAGGCCATCTTCACCGAAGAGATGGCCCGCATCGGAGCGCCTCCACTGCCCGGCATTCTGGGCCTGGAACTGGTCGGCCCCACCCTCATCGCTTTCGGCGCCGAAGCCCAAAAGCAGCGCTATCTCGCCAAAATCCTCAGCGGCGAGGAGATCTGGTGCCAGGGCTTCTCCGAACCCAACGCCGGCTCCGACCTCGCCGCTCTGCGCACCGAAGCCACTCTCGATGGAGACCACTTCATCGTCAGCGGCCAAAAGGTGTGGACCAGTTACGGCTGGGCCGCAGACTGGTGCGAGCTGGTGGTGCGCACCGATGCCGCAGCCGAAAAACATAAAGGGCTCACGGTGTTGTTGGTAGACATGCACAGTTCCGGCGTGGAAGTGCGCCCGCTGCGCCAGATGACCGGCGAAACCGAATTCAACGAGCTATTCTTCGATGACGTGCGCGTGCCCGTCGCCAACGTAGTGGGCCGCGTCAACGACGGTTGGAACGTGGCCCTCGGCACGCTGATGCACGAGCGCGCGCTTTTGGGGGCAGGCCTCCAGATTACCTTCAAGCGCCAGTTTACGCGCCTCGTGGAACTGGCCGGCCGCATCGAACGCCACGGACGCCCCGCCACCGAGGACCCGGTCATCCGGCAGAAGCTGGCGCAGTGCTACGCCGAAATCGAAATCATGCGCCTGAACCAGATGCGCGCCATCAGCCGCGTGATGGAAACCGGCAAGCCCGGCCCGGAAGGCTCCATCCAGAAGATTTTCTGGAGCGAGCTGAATCAGCGCTTCCAGCAAATCGCCATGGAATTGCTCGGACCATACGGCCAACTGACACGCGGCTCCGAATTCGCTTTCGACGACGGACAATGGGCCTATTATTGGCTGCGTGCGCGGGGCAACACCATCGAAGCGGGCACGTCGGAGATCCAGCGCAACATCGTGGGCCATTTCGTGCTGGGATTGCCCAAGAGCTACTGAGGAAACCGCCATGCAATTCGGATTGACCGAGACGCAGCAGGTATTGAAGAATTCGGCGCGGAAGTTCTTCTCGGCTGAATGCCCCATCGCCGAGGTGCGCCGCCTGATGGAGACGGATACCGCGTACGACGCGGCCTTGTGGCAGAAGATGGCGGACCAGGGCTGGACCGGCATGATATTCGATGAAGAGTATGGCGGCCTTGGCTTGGGCTTGGTGGAGATGGCGGTGGCGCTGGAAGAAATGGGCCGCGCGCTGCTGCCCGGACCGTATCTTTCCACGGTGCTGCTGGCGGGCGGGGCGATCGCCGCGGCGGGCAATCGCGCGCAGAAACGCAAGTATCTTTCGCGCATCGCGACGGGTGAAGCGCACGCCACGCTGGCCTTGCTGGAAGGCTCCGCCAGTTGGGATCCGGAAGCCGTGCAACTCATTGCGCACCCCACGCTGGCGGGCTTCGCGCTGAATGGCCGGAAGATGTTCGTTCCGGATGCAGGCATCGCGGACTATTTTGTTTGCGCCGCGGATGTGGGCCTGTTCTTGGCGCCCCGCGGCGCACGCGGACTGACGGTATCGCCGCTCCCGGCCATTGACGAAACGCGCAAACTTTATCAGGTGGCGTTCGAAAACGTCCCGGTCGCCGAAGAGGACATCCTGGCGATCGGCGATCCCGCGCGCGCCGCTTTGGAACGTGCGCTGGCCGTCGCGACTGTCGCGCTGGCGGCGGAGATGGTGGGCGGCATGCAGCGGGTCATGGAAATCGCGGTGGAGTACTGCAAGGCACGCAAGCAGTTCGGCAAGCCCATCGGACAATTCCAGGCCGTGCAGCATCTGTGCGCGGACATGCTGCTGCTCACTGAAAGCTCGCGCTCGGCGGCGTACTACGCGGCCTGGGCCTTGCAGGAGCGCGCGCCCGAGGCCGATGCGGCGGTCTCCATCGCCAAGGCATATGCCGGCGATGCGTATCGCGAGGTGGGCAACCGCGGCATTCAAGTGCAGGGCGGCATGGGCTTCACCTGGGAGAACAACGTTCATCTATACTACAAGCGGGCCAAGGCGTCCGAAGTGATGTTCGGCGATGCGACTTATCATCGGGAGCGCATCGCCTGTCTTACTATCGACAAAGCTACCGACAAAGCTATTAACAAGTTATGACCTCACTCAAACAATTATTCGATCTCTCTGGGCAGGTGGCCCTGGTAACCGGAGGCTCCCGCGGCCTGGGCGAGGAGATAGCCGAAGGACTCGCTGAAGCAGGCGCATCCCTGATGCTGCTGGCGCGCCGCGACCAATGGCTCAGCCCCGCCGTGGACGCCATGAAGCAGCGCGGGTTCCGCTGCGAGGGCGCGCTCTGCGATGTCTCGAAGCCCGCCGAAATCGACGCCATCGTCAAGGAGACTATCGCCACTTACGGCCAGATCGATATCCTGGTAAACAACGCCGGCGTCACCTGGGGGGCGCCCGCCGAGGCTATGCCTTTCGATAAGTGGCAGCAGGTGCTGGATGTGAATCTCACCGGCGCGTTCCTCTTCTCGCAAGCTTGCGGAAGGGAGATGATCCGGCGCAAATACGGGCGCATTATCAATGTCGCTTCGATCGCCGGATTGAAGAGTTCCATGCCGCAGGGGATTCACTACGCCGGATATGCATCGTCCAAAGCCGGGCTGCTGGGCCTGACGCGCGAACTGGCTGCGCAGTGGGCGCCCCACAACATCCGCGTGAACGCGATCGCACCGGGATTTTTCCCTTCGCGGATGACGGAGAAGGTGTTGGAAGCCGCGCAACCTTATATTGAATCCGGCATTCCGATGGCGCGGGTGGGACGTGCGGGGGAGTTGAAGGGCGTGGCGGTGTTTTTGGCCGCGGCAGCGTCGGATTATATTACCGGGCAGACTATTATTGTCGATGGTGGCGCGACGATTGTGTAACCGCGCTACGATGGCATCGGGAACGGAACTGAAGCAGGTATGTTGGTTAACGAAGTATATTGGTTAACGAACCCGCAAAACAGGGAACGACCCAGACTGCCTGCGTGCATGAAGTCGGTCACTTATGCAATGATTCGTTTATCGTGCTCCAACATGACTTCACTGTGATTGCTCGTCGCGTTGTCGAAACGACGGTCGGAGGGAAGTTCCGTCCTATTGGTCCAGGTGCGCATGGGATTACAGCAATCTTGATACTTCTCCTACTGACGTGCCAGGCCGCTCAGGGTCAGGATTGGCCCCAATTCCTGGGACCCGGACGCAACGGCGTTTATGCCGGCCAGTTGCCGGCAGCGTGGCCAAAACCAGGGATCGAAGTGCTGTGGAAGGTGGACGTGGGCCAGGGGTTTAGCGCCCCTGTCGTGGCGCGCGGTCGGGTCATTCTATTCCATCGGCGCGAAAAGCAGGCGATCGTGGAGTCGCTGGAGGAGGACACCGGAAAGCGCATCTGGTCGGCCGCGTACGCGACCGATTATCGCGACGATTTTGGCTTCGATGAGGGACCGCGCGCGGCGCCGGCCGTCGCAGGCGAAAGAATTTACACGTTCGGAGCGGAGGGCGTTTTGCAAGCTCTCGATTTCTCCACCGGCAAGCGCCTCTGGAGCGTGGATACGCGGCAGAAGTTCGGTGCGCCGAAAGGCTTCTTCGGAGCCGCCTGTTCGCCGCTGGTGGATGACGGCCGCGTGCTCATGAATATCGGCGGCCCAAATGGCGCAGGTATTGGGGCGTTCGATGCGGCCACCGGCAAGGTACTCTGGACGGCCACCAACGACGAGGCCGGCTACTCTGCGCCCGTGGTGGCCACCATCGGCGGAGCGCGCCACGCGTTGTTTTGGACGCGGGCCGGTCTGGTCGACGTCGATCCTGCAACCGGGAAAGTCCGGTTCCAGTTTCCCCGGCGCTCGCGCAGCCACGCTTCGGTTAACGCGGCGGCGCCTCTTGTGGTCGGCGACTTGGTGTTTCTTTCCGCCAGTTATGGCACCGGCGCAACATTGTTACAAATCGATGGCGCGTCGGTGAAGCAGCTTTGGGATTCCGACGATGCGCTCTCGAACCACTATGCAACCAGCGTATACCGCGATGGCTACGTCTACGGCTATCACGGCCGCCAGGAATTCGGCCAGAGCTTGCGGGCGATCGAGCTGAAAACCGGGAAGGTGCAGTGGAACTTCGACCACTTCGGCGCCGGCACGGTCACTCTGGCCGGTGACAAGCTTTTGTTAATCCGGGAAGACGGCGAACTGATCGTGGCGCTTGCGACTCCAAAGGAGTTCCGGCCGATTTCACGCGCCCAACTGTTGCCCGCCACGGTGCGGTCCTATCCAGCCCTCGCCAATGGAAAACTCTACGTACGGAATGAACGGACGCTGGCGTGTTTCGATCTGAAGTAGTGGCCGAGGGTCGCCGTCTGCTGTTCCGATCGGACCTCTGCAGCGGCCGCAACTGATGACTCGAATATCAAGAAGACCGACAAGCTATGTGAAGCTGGGGCGGCAGCACATCGCCACGGGCGGCAACACGCGCGGGAAATCCGGAAGCTGGTGGAGCAAGATAGTTGCGACAAGGCGAATGCCGGTTAATTTGGTTAATGAGGTTCGCCTATTGTTCGCGCGATTGAAAACCGCATTCTCTGACGGCTGCTATGTCGCTTCGAATGTGGCCGGATGACAGGATCAAACAAGCGACGCCAGTCTTTTTTTCGGGCGCGCGGTGACACAATCTGCTTCTCCCTGATTTCAAATAAGCTACTGCTTATCGGCGGAAAACCTCCATTGAAGTAGATTCAGCTCGGTCTCAACCCTAAGATATTGAATTTAAGGTGGTGGCCAGGGACGGAATCGAACCGCCGACGCCAGCCTTTTCAGGGCTGCGCTCTACCGACTGAGCTACCTGGCCGCCAATCGGCTATTGTAACAGACGCACTCCGCGGCACGCTCCGCTACCGTGTCGCGAGCGTTGCCATCTCGGCCAGTTCGTCTCCCGTGGTCTTCTCCACGGCGGCGTGCAGGCTGTTGCCGTGCGCGTCCATAGTCACGATGGCCGCGAAACCATGCACCTTCAGCCGCCACATGGCTTCCGGAATGCCGAATTCCATCAGGTACACGGCGGGCACCTCCTGCACCGTGCGTGCATAAAACTGCGCCGCCCCGCCGATGGCATTCAGGTACACCGCGCCGTATTCCTGCAGCGCCGCAAGCGTCTTCTCACCCATGCCGCCCTTGCCGATCACCGCGCGCACGCCGTACCGCTTGATCACGTCCGCCTGATACGGTTCTTCGCGGCTGCTGGTCGTGGGACCGGCCGCTTTTACCACCCAGCGTTCGCCCTGCTGCAGCATCACCGGTCCGCAGTGATACAACACGGCGCCATGCAAATCCACCGGCGGCGGGTTCTTCATCAGGTAAGCGTGCACATTGTCGCGACCGGTGAACATCTCACCGTTGATCAGCACCACGTCGCCTACCTTGAGCGCGCGCACGGTGGCCTCGCTCAGCGGCGCGGTAAGCACCACCTCGCGCCCCGTCAGGGGGAAACCTTCGGCTTTCGCCATCCGTTCGACGGGACGGCTGGGATCGCGATACAGCCACTCGGCGATGGCGCCATCCCGTGCGTCGAGGCGTACGCCCAGCCGGCGGAACGCCCAACAATCGTAGGCCACCGAGACGAAGAAGCTGGCTGGCAGCCGGTTGGCCGCGGTAATCTTGCAGCCGATCAACGACGCCTTGCCGCCGAAGCCCATGGCGCCGACGCCCAGCCGGTTGGCCTCCTCCATGATCTCGTCTTCCAGCTTCGCCAGCACCGGATTCGGATTCGCATCGTCGAGCGTGCGAAACAACTGGCCTTTCGCCAGTTCGTAGCCATGCGCGCGATCGCTGCCGATGCAAACCCCCAATGCGCCCGGAGCGCATCCCTGGCCCTGCGCCTGCCAAACGGCATGCAGCAGGCATTTGCGCACGCCTTCCAGGTTGCGGTCGGCGCGGCCCAGATGGTCCAGTTCGCAAGGCAGCGAATACTGGATATTCTTGTTCTCGCAGCCGCCGCCTTTCAGGATCAGCTTCACTTCGATGTCGTCCCGCTCCCACTGGTCGAAATGCATTACGGGCGTCTCCGCGCCCAAGTTGTCGCCGCTGTTCTTGCCGGTGAGCGAGTCCACCGAATTGGGGCGCAGCTTGCCCATGCGCGTGGCCTCCGCGACCGCCGCGCGGATGGCGCGCTTGATCTCCATCTGATTCACGCCCACCGGCGTGCGCACCACGAACGTGGGCATACCCGTGTCCTGGCAGATAGGCCCTTCATCGTCGTTCGCCATGTCGATATTGGACAGGATGATGCCGAGCGCTTGCGACGATTGGGTGTGCGGCGTTTCCGTGCCGGCTGTCAATGACATCGCCGCGCGCACGTCGGGCGGCAGATTGGTGGACGTCTGCACAATCAGCTCCAAAAGGCTGCCGGTGAGGAGTTCCATACAAATATCTCCGAAACCTCCATTCTATCCGGTTTCATCCCGCCGAGCCGCGGCTCAAGCATGCGGGCCAATGCTACCATGGTATTCGGCTCATGTCGTCGCCCGTAATTCCTCCACCGCTCGAAGCGTTGCGCAGCCAGCCGTTTTCGTTCTACCCGGCCATCCTGAACATCGAGCACAACAAATGGCAGTACCGCAAAGCCACGTGGTCCGACGTTCTGGTGGTCAACGCGCGCACCGGTCAGGAGATCTGGATCCCGCGCCGCTTTCTGGGCGAGATCTCGCGCATCGAAGACCCGGTCGTGATCGTCGGCCTGGTGAAGGAACTGGAGTATAAAGAGGGCGCTGTGTGGCCGTACCGGCGGCGAGTGATTGAGATGCCGATAGCCGTGGGCGCACCCGCGCGGTCCCCATCCCCGGCGCAACCGATCAAGCCGGCGCCAGTGGTCGGCATTCGCCTGGAATCCGAAAGCGAGTCGCACATCCTCCGCATAGTCGGCGGCGCGCTGGTGCTGGGCATCGTAGCGGCGTATGTCGCGGTGAACTTCTACCGCGATAGCGTGCTCCGTCCCCGCGCCGCTTACATGGCCAAGGACCGGACGTACCTATCTCTGACCGCCTTGGACGATTACGATGCGGTGGTGCGCAAACTGGGCGCGCCTGCGCACGACCGTTGGCAGGGTCCTGCCGGCGGCGCGCGATACCGCGCGCTCTGGTATCCGGGCCGGGCCTGCACCATCATTCTGATGGCATCCGATGGCAAGCATGCCACCTACATCGGCACGCTGGATGCGAACTGGCTCCCCGTCCACTCGGCCGAGATCTCAAAGGGCGATGCGGGCGCGTTCCTGCGCGGTCTACCGCGCTTCTAGCCGGCTTTCGGTATGTGTTTGCAGATGCCCGCGCGCGATCCCGCCTCGCGGCCCCAGGGAGCAAATTCCCCCAAGCAGCCGGTTCCCGGCGCGCTGGGTTAACAGGTCGAATTCGCCGTCGCTCACGCGAGTAGTTCGACGCGGTCGGCCGCTTCGCCGTGGCGCAGCATTGGCTATTCGCAATAGCTCGGTTGGGTTGTCTTACCGGCAATGGGCGCCGGCCAGAATCGTGCACAAATTCCAGGCGATCAAACCCGCGTACCAATAGGTGATCCAACGGATCAAATGCTGCTTATGCATCGCGAGGCAGGCGCCCGCCAGCGCCATGGCCGCCGCTTTCGACAGCAATAACGCCGCCAAGGGCCCGAACTGCAGCAGCGCCCGGATAAAGGGGCTGGCCTCCGCCAAACCCAGCTTGAAGCCGATGAGGGTGGTGAAAATGTCAAGCACTTGGAGGTACAAGAACATTTGCGTGTAGAGCATTCTGCCGTCCGTCGGGTTAGGTATCGCCCTGCAAGGGAAGTTCCGTCCCTCAGTTGAATTATAGAAGCAGATGCGCCCGCATTCGGGCGAACGCCGGTAATGGGCGTACTAAGAACGGACTAGGCCGGCGACCAGACGCGGGCAATTACCAGAAATGCGACTACACCCAGGCAAATCCGGACGGCGCCCGGCAGCCGGAGCGCCTTGGAACTTCCCACGTCGAGTTGTTCCCGCGTCATGTGCGGAGCGTGCCATTTCATCAACTCGCTCACCATGTAGCCCACATTCCACAGTGTCTGCCGCACACGCCCCTTCAGGAGCATTAAGACGATGGCCAGCACGCCGCCAATCAACGCGGTAAGCAGGAAGATCCCGACAAAATCGGAGGTTCCCACCATGGCCCCCACGGCGGCCAGCAGTTTGACGTCGCCGGCGCCGGTCATGTGCAGCATATACATCACCAGGTTCAGCGCGAATGCCAGCGCGAAACCCTTGGCAGCCAGCCACAAGCCCTGTAGCGGCGAGGGGTAGGCAATCAACGCGTTCAACACGAAACCGAGCACCAGGGTGCTAACGGTCAGCCAGTTGGGAATGCGGCGCGAGCGCAGGTCCGTAAAAGTAGCCACAAGCACGGCTAGCACCAGCACGAATTCGATGCCCACGGCGGGGCGGGTGAATTGAATCACAGGCACTAGTATACAGATCGGCGGAAACCACGTGAACCATAACGAAGGTTAACCTTTGCGGCTACAGCCGCGCTAAGATGCGAGCATGGCGCGCCCCAAGGAGTTCGACGAAAGCCGGGCGCTTGACGATGCCCTAGATGTGTTCTGGGAGAAGGGGTACGAGTCAACTTCGATCCAGGATCTGGTGAGCGCGACGGGCGTCAACCGGGCCAGCCTGTATGAAAGCTTCGGCAGCAAGCGCCAACTGTTTCTGAAGGCGCTCGATCGATTTGCCGCGTGCAATCGGAATATCGCGCACGCGACCGCCGGCGTCGCACCCGGGCTGGCCAGGATCCGGGCGGCTCTGCGTCTGGCGGGAGAGCAGGCCGCCGCCGATGTGCGCGGCTGCATGATTGTCAACGCCATCGTCGAGGGGGCGGCGCAGGATTGCGAGATGCAGGCCATGGGCGGAGCCACTCGCCAGCGCTTCGAGGACTTCTTTGCCGAATCGCTGGCAGAAGCGGAGCGCCTCGGCCAGATTCGAGCGGGCCGGGATCGGCTGGCGCTGGCGCGCTTCTTGACCAATACGCTCTTCGGGCTGAGAGTCACCGCCAAGACACGCGCGGGTGAGCCGGCCATACGCGCCATCGTGGAGACTACCCTCGGTTTCATCGAAAAAGGGTTGAATCCGGTTTCCAGCGCCGCCATCCATTGGTTATATGGAACGATCGTTCCAGAACAAGAAAGGATGGCGGGAAATATGGGCAAGCTGAACGGCAAAGTTGCAGTGATTACGGGGGGCACGACGGGCATCGGCCTGGCGACGGCCAAATTGTTCCAGCAGGAGGGCGCGCAGGTGGTGGTCACGGGCCGCAGCCTGGGGACGCTGGCGGAGGCGCAGCAGGAACTGGGCCCGGCCGCTTTGGTGGTGCAGTCGGATACCGGCAAGCTGGACGATATCGACAAGCTGATCGGCCAGGTGCGGGCGAGGTTCGGGCGCATCGACATCCTGTTCGCCAATGCCGGCGTGGGCAAGGTCGTTCCGATTGAGCATGTGGATGAAGCTCTGTTCGACGAACAGTTCCGGACCAACGTGAAGGGGCTGTATTTCACGGTACAGAAAGCGATCCCGCTGATTCCCGATGGGGGCGCCATCCTGCTGAATGCATCGGTGGTGAGCAAGAAAGGGTTCGCGGGCATGAGCGTGTACAGCGCGACCAAGGCGGCCGTGCGATCTTTCGGCCGGACACTGGCGGCTGAGTTGGCGCCGCGCCGGATCCGCGTAAACACGATCAGTCCGGGTCCCATCGAGACTCCGATTTTGGGCAAGATGGGGCTCCCACCCGAGGCGGCCAAGCAGTTCGAAGAGAACATGGCGCAGAGCGTCGCCTTGAAGCGGCTCGGGCAACCGGATGAGATCGCGCGCGCGGCGCTGTTCCTGGTTTCGGAGGACGCTTCGTTTGTGCTGGGTACGGAAATGTTCGTGGACGGCGGCGTGGCCGAGTTGTGAAGTCCGCAGCTACATTTTTCGAGCCGGAGCGGGGACGGCGGAACCGGCAGGGCGAAGGCAGAGGAGAAGAACATAGGGCATTCCCAACTCCCTGGGCTGCACTGCCGCCCTACTCAATCGCCGCCAGTACATCGGCCGCCGCCACCGTGGCGCCTACCAGCGCAGTAAGCGAAACGACGCGTCCGGCCTTCGGCGCTTTCATTTCGTTCTGCATCTTCATGGCTTCGATTACCAGCAAACCTTGGCCGGCCTCTACTGTATCGCCCTGCGCCACCAGCAGGCGTACGATTTTGCCTGGCATAGGCGCAGTCACATTCAGACGGCCTTCGACGCCTTGCCGGCCGGTCTGGCGCGACCAGCGGCGTGGGTCGCGGACCTCGACCTCGAAGCGGTGGCCGTCGATGAAGACGATCACGCAGCCATTGGACTGTTCGACGCGCGCTTCGTAGCTGCGTCCGTCCATCAGGACCGAATAGACGCCGGGCTCGACGGCCGCGATCTGGTTCATCGTAGCGCCTCGTGGCGGCCTATCTCGAGCCAGCGGCTGCGCGGCGCCGATGCGCTTTCCGTGCGCGGGGCGCTGCTCTTGGAGTGGAAAGCGGCCACTACCTCCGCGATGGACTCCAGTTCCGGCGGCGGCATGAAGGGCTTGCGGCGCTCCAGGAATTCGTCCACAAAGCGCGTGTGCAGCCGGGCCTCGCGGAATTCATCGTCTTCCAGAATCTGGCGGAAGAAGGCGATGTTGGTATGGATGCCGGCCACGTCGTATTCGCGCAGCGCGCGTAGCATGCGGGCGATTGCAGTGTCCCGTGTGCCGCTCCACACGGCCAGCTTGGCCAGCAGGGGATCGTAGTCGATAGGCACCGTCCAGCCTTCGTAGACGCAGCCATCCAGGCGCACGCCCGGCCCCATGGGACGCGTCAAGCGCGTGATTTTGCCCGGCGATGGGAAGAAGTTGTTGTACGGATCTTCGGCGTAGACGCGGCACTCGATTGCGGAGCCGCTCCAGGCGATGTCTTCCTGCCGCAAACGCAGTTTTTCGCCCGCAGCCACCTCCAATTGCAGGCGCACCAGGTCATGACCGGTCGCGAGTTCCGTGATGGGATGCTCCACCTGGAGACGGGTGTTCATCTCCAGGAAGTAGAAATCGCCGCGCGCGTCCACCAGAAACTCGACCGTGCCGGCATTGTAATAGCCTGCGCTGCGCGCCACCCGGATAGCGGCCTCGCCCATGGCTTCGCGCATGCCGGGACGCGCGGCCACCAGCGGCGACGGGCACTCTTCCATGACTTTCTGATGCCGGCGCTGTATGGAACATTCACGCTCGCCGAAGTGGACCATATGGCCGTAGCGGTCTCCCAGCAACTGAATTTCGATATGGCGCGGGCGCTCAATCAGCCTCTCGACGTACAGTTCGGGATTCTTGAAGGAGCGGTCGGCTTCGCTCGACGCGTCGCGAAACGCGGAGTCCAGTTCGGCGTCCGAGTCCACGCGGCGCATGCCCTTGCCGCCGCCTCCCGCTACGGCTTTCAGCAGCAGGGGATAGCCGAACTGCCGGGCGAAAACGCGGGCATCCGCGGGACCGCTGAGCGCTTCGTGGGCGCCGGGCACGACGGGTGCGCCCGCGGCGATGGCCATCTGCCGCGCGGCAGTCTTGGAACCCATGCGGCGGATGGATTCGGCCGATGGACCGATGAAGACGATACCGGCCGCTTCGCAGGCGGCGGCGAAATCCGCATTTTCGCTAAGGAAGCCGTAGCCGGGATGGATGGCTTCCACGCCGTGTTTGCGCGCGGCGTCCAGGATGCGGTCGATACGCAGATAGCTGTCGGTGGAGGGCGACGGCCCCACCCATTCGGCTTCGTCGGCCATGCGGACATGCAGCGAAGTGCGGTCGGCATCGGAGAAAACCGCCACGGAGGCGACATCCATCTCGCGCAACGTGCGGATGACGCGCACGGCGATTTCCCCGCGGTTGGCAATCAGGACCTTGCGGAACATCCCGCGATTGTAACAGGCGGAGCGCGGAAGAAGGGCCTTGCGGTAGTGCCGAAAGGTGCGTTGACGATTTTCGGCGGGGGCTTGACGGGCGGCATGTTGAATCTGCGATGGCGGCCATTCAGCATCTCGTCATAGTGATCACGGCGATGACGACTATGGCCGGTAGCGGAAGGCCGTAGACGGTGCCTACGAGGTCGGCCTTCTGTCGATCCTTAACAAACATGTGAGGCCATCAGCAGGGTAAGACCACCCTCGCAATACTCGCAAGTCACTGTGATTTCGGTAGTTACTACGCTTTCCATGATTCAACTATCAACTAGCTGGTGCTCAAGGCCAGCCGTAGGTATCTATGTGGCCTGCTTTCAGTAGCTTACAAGTCCTATCTGGGGTGTTCTGAGCGTTCGAACAAAATTATTTTCATGTATACTGAAATTAGTAGCGTTCTCCTGCCACTACTTGGAGTATTGTATTATTGAGGGTTTGCCATGCTCGACGCGGAACGTCAATATTTTGAACAACATCGAGATGATCTTCTACGGCAGTATCCTGGAAGATTCATCCTAATCAAGAACCAAGAGGTTCGCGGCCCGTTTGATACCATACAAGAGGCGCTCACGGCGGGCAGCCGCGAGTACGGGACATCTTCGTTTCTTGTAAGGCGTACAGACCAGCAACCCGAACCAGTCTCAATTCCGGCGCTTGCCATAGGTATGCTCAGTGCCAACCCTTCATTTACAATTAGGCGGTGAAGTTGTATCCCCGGATGGAAAACGGGTCGCGCTTACTGGAAGTCAAGCCTTGCAGGGGCGCGGACAGTTGTTGAAGTTTCCATAGGCATCGAATCATCTGCCGGGTCTGGATTGCTTCAGAAGGGGCAACAGCTTCCTACACCGAAGACGGGATTCGCGTTGATTGATACCGGTGCTTCCAACACTTGTATCGACGAGAAAACCGCGCAGGAAATGGGATTGCCGGTGATTGACGTGGCGAAGATGTCATCGGCCTCGCATGCTGGTATTGACCAGAATGTTTATCCAATCCAGATTACTGTCGCTGGATCAATACTTCAATTCAACGTCCCGCGCGCCATGGGAGGCGCGCTAGGCGCCCAGGGACTAATTGCGCTTATCGGAAGGGACGTCCTACAGTTTTGCACGCTGTTTTATAACGGCATAACTGGCCAGATCACATTATCCATCTGACAAATATGTCACGCTGATTTGCTTGGTCTGCCTCCGCCGTGCGTTTTGCGGGCAGCGGCAATCTTGCAGTATCGGCATATATATGTCACGATGCCTATATGAGCGGCGCTGGCGGCAGCATGAAGAGAACCACCGTATTCCTGCCGGCTCCGTTGCACGAACACCTGAGGCAAGAGGCTTTTCGGACGCGCGTGAGTATGGCCGAGATCATCCGGTCGCGGCTGGAACTGGGATCCCGCCCGCCCGGCAAACCGCGCCGCGATCCGCTGGCCAAGGCGGAGGGCGCGGTGCGCCACGGCGGGTTGAGCCGGGATATCGATGAAGCCCTCTACGGAGATTGAGCGTCCACCACTCCTGTTTGTGGATACCTGGGGCTGGATCGTGCTGGCGGACGCCCGCGATCCCCGCCATGACGAAGTTGTGGCCCTGCGGCGCAAGCACACTCAAAATGGAATCCTGGTAACCAGCGATTACGTGCTGGACGAGACCTTTACGCGCCTGTTTGGTGGCGGTCCTTTTAAGGAGGCGGAACTTTTTTGCTCGGCAGTCCTGCGCGCGCGGGATGCCGGCATGGTGCGCGTGGAACTCATCACAACGGAGCGCTTCGCGCGGGCCCACCGTTTGCGCCTGCGCTATCGCGACAGATCCCGAATCTCATTTACGGACCTTACCAGCTTTGTGGTGATGACCGAACTGGGGATCCGCGATGTTTTAACTGCGGACGCTCATTTTGCGGCCGTACAGTTGGGTTTCCGTACGGCGCCGCAAAACGCAAGAAAGTCCGCGCGCGGCCGATAAGGAGAGAAAGGAATACTGCCATGCAAATCACATACACAGCCGTGGGAGGGCTACAGCAATCGGAGGATCAAGTGAATCGCACAGCCTCCTTGTTGGCGCGCTCGCCGTACTTCACAGGCACGCCGCAGGATGAGGTTTCGTTGAGCGATGCAGCGGTCTCCCTGCTCCAAGCCCAGACCAGCTTCAACGCGAATCTGGACAGCATCAAGGTAGCGGACGAAATGCAGAAGAGCGCGCTCGGTTTGGTGAAGTAGAGGAAGGCTGGTTACAATCCTAGCCGATCACGGGCATAGGTCAGGCTTTTCTTCACGTTGTCCTCTTCCTGGCGCAATTGCTCTTCGCGTGCCAGCGCGCTGACAACGGGCAGTGGCCGACCTTTTGGCTCTTGCTCGCGGACCATGCGCAATGTGCGCGCCAAATAAAGCCCGTTGCGCTGCGGAAAGGTCGCCCAATACGCGTCCGTCAGGCACGGCACCTTCAGCGGATCGCGCGTAATCATTTCGAGCGTCAGACGCGTCTCCGGGCGGGCGCGGCGAATCGCGTCCACGATCCGGCGCATGTCCAGCATGCCTTCGCCCAACGGCATCTCCGACAGCAGGAAGCCGTCCGCGTATGGCGCCACCCCCATATCCTTAACATGCGAGCAATTGGTGTAGGGCGCCAAAGTCTCCACTGTGTCCATGGGGTCGTCCAGCAGCGCGATGTTGTTGCCCGTATCCAGGCAGACACCCAGCCAGCGGTTGGACTTCGCCTTCATGAGCGCGGCCATCTCCGCCGCGGTCCAGTCCTTGTGGTTTTCAATGGCCAGGGGCACCTGGTGCTTCTCCACGATGCGCAGGGCGGCGTCGATGTTCTCGTGGCTCCGCGCCACCGCCCGATCCCAATCCGCCAGGTTCGTGAAGTTCTCGTAGCGCCGGCCGGGCAGGCAGTTGACGCGGATGGCCAGCGCACCGGCTTGCTTGGCGGCTGCCACTGTGCTGTCGAACGCGGCCGTGTCGCCCGCCTTCGGCAGCGCGGTAATCGCCTCGTAATACATGCCAAGTTCCTCTGCGCGCGCGCGGAGTTTGCGGATGTAGCCCGGCTCGCGCGAAGTCAATGGCATTTGGATGCCGCCCGCGCCCAGGGCGTTGGCATGCTCCAGGAATTCAAGAGTATCCTTGGGCCGGCCAAAGCTCATATAGGAAGTGACCGCGATCCCCATCTTTGAGCGCGGTTCGGCGGCTAGCGCGCCCGCGCCTGCCGCCGCGGCAGTGACCAGAAAAGCTCTCCGATTCATAAGCTTAGGCTCCGCAGTACTTCATCCCAGGGTTGGCGATAGGGGCGCACCAGCATGGCGGAGGCCTCCCGATCGCCGATGATTTCTTCTTTCTCCGCGTCCCAGCGGATCTTGCGGCCGAGCCGCAGCGAGATGTTCGCCAGGTGGCAGGCGACCGCGGTGCGGTGGCCTTCTTCAACATCGGAGATAGGCAGTTCGCGCGTCTTGATGCAATCCAGGAAATTCCGCGCGTGCAGGTCGAATTGCTGGGGCGACGAGCCGGGCTCTTTGCGCGCATCGATCCAAGGCTCCGGCTTGGTGGCGGAGTGCTGCGGGCCGCCGGTGGGCTGTCCTTCGAAGACCGGGATGGCGTTGGTGGGATCGATCTTCATGTCGGGAAATACTTCGTATCCCCCGCGCGTCACCGTCATGCTGCCTTTGGTTCCGAAGAACTCCAAGCCATAGCCGGCGCGCCGGCCGGCGCTGGCTTCGCGCATGGAATGCACGGCGGTAAAGCCAGGGTATTCGAATACGGAATCCTGCGTGTCGGGAGTTTCGCCGTTGTCTTCGGCATGATTGAGGGCAAAGCGCCCGCCGCTGGAGGAAACCGCCAGCGGACCCTTGACCCCCAGGGCCCATTGCACGATGTCGATATCGTGCGCGCCGAGGTTGGTCATCTGGCCGCCGGAATAGTCCCAGAACCAACGGAAATGATACAGCGCGCGATGCGGATTATACGGCCGTTTCGGCGCCGGCCCCAGCCACATGTCGTAATCCAGATCGCGCGGCGGCGGCCCATCCGGCGGACTGCCGAAGCCGGGCATCACGTTGCGATAGGCGCCCATGCGCGCGCTGAGCACTTTGCCGAAATAGCCCGCCTGGACCAGATCGCGGGCCTTCTGGTAGTGCGGCCCGGAGCGCTGCTGCGTGCCCACCTGCACGATGCGCCGGTAGCGGCGCGCGGCCGTGGTCATCCAGCGGCCTTCCTTGATGAAGACGGTGAGCGGCTTCTCCACGTAGACATCCTTGCCGGCGGCGCAAGCCATGATGGTGAGCAGCGCGTGCCAGTGGTCGGGCGTGCAGACGACGATGGCCTGGATGTCTTTGTTGTCGAGCAGCTTGCGAAAGTCGGTGTAGGGCCTGGCGCCAGGCCCACAAGCGGCGAGGCCCTCTTCCAGGCGCGGTTGGCAGACCTCGCACATGGCGGCCAAGTCCGCGTCTTTTTGGTTCTTGAAATCGTGGACGTGCTGGCGGCCGATCAAGCCGTAGCCGATGAAGCCCACTTGGATCCGGTCATTGGCGCCCAACAGCCGGTTGTACGACGCAGCCGTGACCGCCCCCAGGAATACGCGTCGGGACGAGTGCATTTGCCTGGATTTTAGCAGGTAGCGGCGAGGGGTGGGCCGAGGTGCGCCACATCAGTCGAGATGCCCAAGGCGATGTTCCGCCCGGAGCCGTCTTCCCTTCAACACAACCTGCGGCATTGATACAATCTTCTGTACAAACTTCTGCCATGCGAAGATCCGCTGTTATTTCGGCTCTGGCCTGCGCCGCGGCGCTGGCCGCCGCACCGCTCGATAAGAAAGATGTCGAATACGCCAGCCCGGGAGGTAAGCCCTTACTGCTCGACCTGCACGTGCCGGATGGGCCGGGGCCGTTTGCGGCAGCCATTCTGATTCACGGCGGCGGATTCGACGAGGGAAGCAAGAGCACCAATGTCCGGCCGTTGTTCGATCCCCTAGCCGACGCCGGCTTCGCCTGGTTCAGCATCGATTACCGGTTGGCGCCGGCGGTCCATTTCCCCGAGGCGATGGAAGACGTCAACAGCGCCATCCGTTGGGTGAAGGCGCATGCCGCGGAGTATCGCGTGGACGTCTCCAGGATCGCAATTATCGGCGAGTCGGCAGGCGGCTTCTTTGTGAATTACGCCGGCACGCACGAGGCTCCCGCCACCAAAGTAGCGGCGGTGGTGGATTTTTATGGGCCGTCCGATTACGGAAAGCTGGCGCTGCTGCGGCGCGACCATCCCCAGCGCTTCAATATGGCGACCATCGACCGCCACGCGGCCAACGGCGGCGGCATCCATTTCTTCGGCGTGGAACAACTGGATGCAGCCGGCTTGGCGAAGTTGCTTGCGGTTGCGCCCATCGCCGCCGTTCACCCCGGGATGCCGCCGTTCTTGGTGATACACGGAACCAAGGACGATCAGGTGAGTTTCGAGCAATCCACTGCATTTTGTGACGCCATCCGGCAGGTGGGTACGGCCTGCGATCTGATTGCAATCGAAGGCGGCGGGCACGGCATGGGCGGCTGGCGCGCTCCGGAGATGCAGTACTGGAAGGCGGAGATGGTTGCCTGGCTGCGAAAGACACTGCGCTAAAGCGCCGGTAGTCCGGTCCACTGCGCGGCGATGACGCGCGGGATGCCGGCCAGATCGGGCACGATTTCCAGGTCCCGCCAACGGCCGGAGAACATCGCTGCGACCCGGCCGCTGGTGTTGAATCCCAGTTCCATAACGAGCCAGCCGCCGGGATGCAGCACTCGTTCGGCATCGCGTACCAGCCGCTCGTAGATTTCGAGGCCGGTCTGGCCGGCGAAGAGCGCTTCGTGCGGCTCCCAGTCGCGCACTTCGCGCTGCAAGCCGGCCTTGTCGCCTAGCGGGACGTAGGGCGGGTTCGAAATAACCAGGCCCATCGACCCGTCCGCGAAGGCCGACATCAGGTCGCACGCGACAAACGAGACTTTCGCGTCCAGGCGCTGCGCGTTTGCCGCGGCCACGCGTATGGCCGCCGCTGAGATATCCGTGGCAAACACGGCGCCGCCGGTTTCCAGCTTCAGGGTCGCAGCCAGAATGCCGGAGCCGCAACCCACGTCCAGAATATGTTCGGCGCGAGGCGCCCGCCGGAGGGCTGTCTCGACAACATGCTCGGTTTCGGGCCGGGGAATGAGCACGTCCGGCGTCACGCGGAACTCGCGCCCGTAGAACTCCTGCCGGCCGGTGATGTACTGGGTAGGTTTGCCCTGCATGCGCGCATGCAGGTAGCGGCCGTAATGCAGCCATTCTATTTCCGAGAGCTCGTGTTCGGGATGGCCGAACAGATAGGCGCGATCGCGGCGTAGAGCGTGCGCCAGCAGCACTTCGGCGGTGAGCCGCGCCACGCCCACCGCGGCGTCTTCCAGGAGTTCAGTACCCTGGAGCAACGCGGTCCGGACGTTCATGCGGGTTTACGCCGCGACCCCGCCCGCTTCTCCCTGCTGCTCCTGGTAGTAAGTCGTCAGCGCGTCGACGATGGGGTCCAGCCGGCCCTCCATCACGATGTCCAACTGGTGCAGCGTGAGGCCGATGCGGTGATCGGTGACGCGGTTCTGCGGGAAGTTGTAAGTGCGGATCTTTTCACTGCGATCGCCCGAGCCCACCATGCTGCGCCGCTCGGCGCCAATCGCCTGCTGCTGTTTTTCAAGCTCGATTTCATACAGACGCGAGCGCAGCACTCGTTCCGCCTTGGCTCGATTCTTGATCTGCGATTTTTCGTCCTGGCAGGACACGATCAGCCCCGTCGGCAGGTGCGTCAGCCGCACGGCGGAATAGGTCGTATTAACGGATTGGCCGCCCGGGCCCGAAGAGCAAAATGTGTCGATGCGAACGTCCTTCGCTTCCAGCTTGATTTCGACGTCGTCTGCTTCGGGCAGCACCGCAACCGTGATGGCTGAGGTATGCACGCGGCCTTGCTGCTCGGTAGCCGGCACGCGCTGCACGCGATGCACGCCGCTTTCGTACTTCAGATGGCTGTAGACCTTGTTGCCGCTGATGAGCGCGATCACTTCCTTGAGGCCGCCGACGGCGGATTCGCTGGCCGACGTTACCTCCACGCGCCAGCGCTGCGATTCGGCATAGCGCGAATACATGCGGAAGACTTCGGCCGCGAACAGCGTGGCTTCGTCGCCGCCCGTACCGGCGCGAATTTCGAGCACGACGTTTTTGTCGTCGAGCGGATCCTTGGGTAGCAGCAGCACCTTCA